>DATFXC010000226.1:0-9391 GCA_035258625.1 Candidatus Udaeobacter sp.
GTTCATTCCCATGAAGCGCCTGACCGGTTTGCCATCCACGGACAAAATTTTGTCGCCCGGTTGCAAGCCGGCCTTTTCGGCTGGTGAACCCGGCATGACGTACCCAACTACAGTCGTTGAATCGCCTTCGCTCACCGGATGACCAACAGCCCAGACAATTCCGGCAAAAAACAAGGCGAGCAGCAAGCTGAACACCGGACCGGCGACAGCTACAATGATTTTGTCGAGCGCGGAAATCTTCGGCAGCTTCGCTCGGTCCACGTCGGCTTTGCCCTCGATGATGTCCATCGGCGCAAGCTGCGGCAGCGCAACAAAGCCTCCAAATGGCAATGACCCGAGCGAGTATTGGACACCGTTAATGGTCTTTTTCCAAATCGGTTTGCCAAACCAGACGCCGAATTTCTCGATGTAAAGACCGCGCCACCGCGCGGCGAGAAAATGCCCAAGCTCGTGCACCACGATCAGCAGGTTAAACAGGATGAGGACCTCGAGCAGGATGAAGATGACGCGAGCGATATGCAAAATCATGTGGTCAGCAGGTGATCAGAGAATCATTGGACACGCCATTCTGTCTGCCGTTGTAAATCTTTTAACCTTTTGCCGATTGCACGCATCTCTGCGCTTGCGCTCGTGCCCACTGATCGGCTCCCAATATTGCATCGAGATCCGGGTGCGCAACGGGCGTATGCTGGTTCATCACTTGTTCAACGATTCCCCAAATTTCCGGAAAACAGACTTGTCGATCCAAAAATGCCGCGACGGCGATTTCGTTGGCAGCGTTCATCACCGCCGGCAATGTGCCGCCAGTCTCGCCCGCGAGACGCGCCAGATTTAATGCCGGAAAGTCGTCGTAGCGCGGAGTGAAGAATTCCAACTTGGATAGCTTCGAAAAATCTAGCGGCGGCAACGAGTTTGGGACGCGATCCGGCCAGGTCACGGCGTATTGAATCGGGAAGCACATGTTCGAATAACTTAATTGCGCGAGCGTGGAACCATCAGTGAACTCGACCATTGAATGGACGATGCTTTGCGGATGGATGACCACCTCGACGCGTTTCATTTCCACGCCAAAAAGCCAGTGCGCCTCGATCATCTCGAGCCCCTTGTTAAACAACGTGGCGGAATCGATGGTGATCTTGGGCCCCATATTCCAGGTCGGGTGTTTTAACGCCTGCTCGGGGGTAATCGAGTCGAAGTCTGCTCTCGGTGTTTCCCGGAACGGGCCGCCGGATGCGGTGAGGATTATTCGTCTGACATCTGGTGGAGACGCGACGCCGCCGTCGTGTGCGGCCCGAAGGCGGGCCGGCTCCAGGCATTGAAAGATCGCATTATGCTCTGAGTCTACCGGTAAAACGTGCACGCTTTTCTCGCGCGCCGCGTGCATGACAATCTCGCCCGCCATGACCAAAATTTCCTTGCTCGCCACGGCCAGATCCTTGCCCGCTTCAATCCCCGCGAGCGCGGGGCGCAAACCGCCGGTGCCGACGATAGCTACCAGCACCATGTCTGCATCCGTCACGCATGCGATCTCGAGCAAACCCGCTTCGCCGGACAAAATCCGCGGCTTATAATCGAGTGCCTTCCGAAGAAGATCGAGCTGGGTCTCATCAACCAGGCAGACCACTTGCGGCCGGACTTCATTCGCAGCGGCGGCCAGCTTTTGTGCATTGCTTTTCGCCGCGAGGCCGACGATTTCCATCCGCTCCGGAATATCGCGCGCCACTGTCAACGCGCTCTCACCAATGGATCCAGTTGCGCCAAGAATAACGACACGTTTGCGCTTCACTTCTTTAAATCTCTAATTGATTGAATCGTTACACGGTGAATCCGATGTACGGTGTAACCAAGTCACGAATCACGCCGTCGTTCATGCTACGTGGATCACGAGTCGCAGGTAAAAGAACAGCAGCGGTGCCGTGAAGAGCAGGCTGTCCAGTAGATCGAGCGCACCGCCAATTCCCGGGAGCAGATTGCCCGAGTCTTTTACGTCGGTGCTGCGCTTGATGATGGATTCGGCCAAATCGCCGAGGACTGCGGCAAGCCCGAGAAGCAAACCGAGCACTGTCGCATGCGTCCAGTTGAGCACCGATAAATGGCCCGGCATTAGTTTGTAAAGGGCCAGGCTGCAAAGCAACGCGAAGGCAATCGCACCGAAAAAACCTTCCCAGGTTTTCTTCCCGCTGATGTGCGGCACCATCAAATGCCGCCCAATCGCACTGCCGGTCAGATACGCGCCCATGTCCGAGAATTTAGTGACCGCGATCAAATATAAGACGTAGAACTGGCCGGTGAGCTGACCGCTGCTCGAACGCGGGGTGAGATACACAATTTTGGTGATGAAATTGTAAAGCCAAAGCACGTAGAGCAGACCGAACAATGTGTAAGCCATCGTTTGCAACGGCTCGTCATGCCGAAGCCGCGCAAACATTTGCCGCCCGAATACCGTCAGTAGAAAAAAAAGCAGGACTGCGACTTCGAAATCGTAGGAGCCTGCCGGTCCGATTTTGGAGAAATAATAAAAGCTGCCGGCAAGCATCACCGCCCCACAAATCATTCCGGTGATTTTGAAATTCGGCAGCCCCTTGTGATCGAGCATCCGATAGAATTCCCAAAGCCCGATCATTCCGAACGCACTGATCAAGAGCCAGAACAGGATCTCGTAACCGGAGAACATGATCAGCAAGGCGACGGTCCATAGCGCGACCGTGCTGATAAATCGCAGAATAAATGCAGAACGCGGCGTGACTAAATTCGGCCTGGTTTGTTCCAGCGTTGCAGACATGGTTCTGCATCATCTCGAAGGAAGGCATGCTGCGCAAGAGGGGAGCGCATCCGGTTGCGACGAGTACCGACGCTTCCCGAGTTGTTATCTGGTCATCGCTGCTCAACCCTGCTATGGATTGCGTCCGCGATGAACGAATCAGCGGCGAAAGCGATCGATCGCCGGCCCATTGCCACCCGAAATCGGAAATGGGCACAGGCAGCGACGGCGTGGCTGGCGTCACGAAATGTGTCGCCGAATGCAATTTCGATTGCCGGCATGTGCGTGTGTATCGTGGCGGGCCTGGCGCTAGGCCTGACGTCCGTTGAATACAATCGAATCTTCTGGCTCATCGCCGCGGTTGGCGCCCAACTGCGGCTAACGGCAAACATGTTGGACGGGATGGTCGCACTCGCGTCAGGTCGCGCTTCCAAAGTAGGCGAACTTTACAACGAGGTTCCCGATCGCGTTTCGGATGCCGCGGTGTTTATCGGCGCAGGGTACGCCTGGGGCGGAAACGTTGCCCTTGGTTATATCGCAACAATTCTGGCAATCTTCACTGCTTACGTTCGCGCCGCAGGAAAAATCGCCGGTGCACCTAACGAGTTTTGCGGGCCGATGGCCAAACAACACCGGATGCTGGTCATTACTCTTGCCTGCCTGTATTCCGCGGTCGTTCCGCGATCATGGCAGATTTTTCATTTGGATAATCTCGACGTTGGCGTCATGAGCCTTGCTCTCACTCTGATAACCGCTGGCTGCGTCATCACAGTCCTTCGCAGGTTCAAACGAATTGCGCGAGCTTTGACATGAACGACACAACATGGCAGCGGCTATTCGGATTCCGTCACGCTTTCGATCATCCCGTGACGGTTGTTGTGACCGTGACAGCTGTCGTTCTGCTGGTCCTGGCGCCGCTCCTGATTTTCATCACAACGCGAGCGGCAAAGAGCGCTGCCGAAAAGCGAAAGGAACTCTGGGATCGTTATCGCTCCTGGATCTGGCTGGCGCTCTGCATTCTGATTCCCATTTTGGCAGGCGCTTTTTGGACGATTGTCGCCGTCGGCACCCTGAGTCTACTTTGTTATCGCGAATATGCGCGCATCACCGGCCTCTTCCGCGAACGCACCATCAGTTTTATCGTGGTCGTCGGCATTCTCCTGATCACATTCGCCGAATTGGATAACTGGTACCGGCTCTTTGTTGCCATGTTTCCCTTGACCGTCGCGTTGATTGCTATTGGCGGGTTGATTCCTGATCAACCGAAAGGATACATCCAGCGCGTCGGTCTGGGTGTCCTCGGATTCGCTCTTTTCGGCAGCGCGCTGGGCAACCTTGGCTACATGGCAAACGATTGGAATTATCGGCCGATCCTGTTGCTGATCATCTTCGCCGTGGAACTCAACGACATTTTTGCCTACATCTGCGGTCATCTGTTTGGTCATCGAAAATTTGTTCCGAACACGAGTCCGAATAAGACGGTCGGCGGCGCGCTCGGCGCGGTGATGTTAACCACGCCGCTCGTCGCAGTCATCGCTCATTTCATTTGGACCAACACCGCTTTGGATAACCCGATCTGCTTAATCGGTCTCGGAATCATTGTCAGCATTGTAGGCCAATTCGGCGACTTGATGCTTTCTGCGATCAAACGTGATCTTGGTCTCAAAGACACAGCCAAGCTCATTCCCGGGCATGGCGGTTTGCTGGATCGTTTTGACAGCGTAATTCTGGTCGCGCCAGCTGTGTTTCACTACGTCGGCTATTTTGTCGGTTTCGGAGCGGGACAGCCGCAGCGAATTTTCTCCGGGGGGTAATGCCAGTGGAACCATGGCAACTGCAACCAGCCCGTGACACTGGACTGACTCCAGCCGAGCGCTTTCGCAGTGTGCGACGCGAGAGCGGTCTGCTCGAAAGCGTAGCGCAGCAGGCGTGCTTTTCTCTGTTGCGGATTTACTTCGCGATCGCTCATCGACTCACAATCACGGGCCGGGAGAAGCTGCCGGCACACGGGCCTTTCGTGCTCGCAGCAAATCATTGCAGTCATCTCGACGCGCTGGTTCTGGGAGCAGCGCTCAGGCCGCGTCATCGCGAGCGCGCATTTCCGATCGCGGCCGGCGACGTCTTCTTTCAAACGAACGCAGCGAGTGTGTTCTCAGCAGTCATGCTAAACGCTTTGCCGATGTGGCGGAAAAACTGTGGTCCGCATGCCCTTGCAGAGTTACGTCGCAAATTGCAGGAAGAAAAAGCGATTTTCATCATCTTCCCTGAGGGCGGCCGCACGCGCACCGGTTCAATGATGTCTTTCAAGCACGGACTCGGCATGCTGGTCGCGGAAACAAATGTGCCGGTTGTGCCTTGCGCGCTGATTGGAACTTTTGAGGCTCTTCCGCCGAACCGAAGGGTCCCGCGACCTGCGACAATCAAATTGATTATCGGAGAGCCGGTGAACTTTGTCGCGACTCCAAACAATCGTGAAGGTTGGTCACAGATCGCGCGGAGCCTCGAATCGCGCGTCCGCGAGTTGGTGATGCAATGAGCCAAATTTTAGATGTCGACGCGCAGCGACAGCGAAAGCTGTTAGCGTATTGGTAGGGCGGGCAGTCCACCGCGCGCCACTTATCTCCGGACACCGGCGCGCACGGGAGTGAGGCGCCCTACCTGCACTACGCTGCCGCGTACCGCTCCAGCTTTTGCGCCAGATCAGGAGGAACGTGCGCGACGATTAGAGCATCGTTGCCTTCGTATCGAAGTTCGAGGACGTGACCGACTCGATGGATCTCCGCGATTAACGCGCTTTCGTTTGCGGGAATCCGAAACCGCGAGCGCAATCGCCACGAGCTGAGCGCGTGCTCCAGAGCTTCCACCAGTTTGTTTACTGCTTCTCCGGTGCGCGCGGAAATCGCCACGCTACCGGGAAACCGCTTGAGGTAGGAATCAACCGTTTCGCGATTCGGCAGATTATCGATCTTGTTGAAGACGATCAGCGTTTGCTTGCCGTAAGCGTCGAGTTCTTTGATGACTCGATCGACCGCTTCCATCTGTTCATCCACGCGCGGGTGACTTAGATCGGCGATGTGAATGAGCAAATCAGCTTCGCTCACCTCTTCCAGCGTTGCCTTGAACGATTCAATCAGCGTGTGGGGGAGTTTTCGCAGGAAACCGACTGTATCCGTGAGCAGGACCCTCTGTCTGTTAGGCAAAACGAAGCTGCGCGTGGTGGGATCGAGCGTGGCGAAAAGTTTGTCCTCTGTTACCACATCCGCTCCCGTAAGCAGATTCAGCAAAGTCGATTTCCCCGCGTTCGTATAACCGACCACTGCAGCGACCGGCCACTGATGGCGTTTTCGCCCCTGTCGCTGAATGGCTCGCGTTTTTCGCACCGATTCCAGCTCGCGCTCGAGCCGCGCGATTCGTTCCTGCACGCGGCGGCGGTCGACTTCCAATTGCGTCTCACCGGGACCACGTGTGCCGATGCCGCCCGTCTGCCGCGACAAGTGATGCCACATTCGAGTGAGGCGCGGTAAAAGATATTGCAACTGCGCGAGCTCGATTTGCAATCGGCCTTCACGGCTGCGCGCCCGCTGCGCAAAAATGTCGAGAATCAGTTGCGTTCGGTCGAGGACCTTGCGCGCGATTAAATTCTCGAGGTTGCGCCCCTGCGCCGGTGAAAGTTCATCGTTAAAAATGACCGAGGTCACCTGTTGATCCTGGCACGATTCTTTAATCGACTCCGCTTTGCCGCGGCCGATGTAGTAGGGCGCAGTCGGCTTTTGCAATTTTTGCGTGACCGTATCGACGACCTCGGCCCCAGCGGAATTTGCCAATTCGCGCAGCTCATCGAGGGAATCGTGCAAGTCCCATTTGGAGACGCCTTCCTTTTCGAGGCCGATCAGCAGCGCGCGCTCCCGTGATTTTTGCGGACGCGTTTCAATCATCCCTTGTTCCGGCCTCCGACAGAATTCGGAGCGAGATCCATTTCACAGCTTCGTTGTGAGTAAGAAACGACAGGTTCAGCGCCAAGAAATTACTTTGCCGCCGAAACCAGGTCAACTGTCTCTTGGCGTAGCGGCGAGTGGCCTGCTGAATCTCCGCGATGCACTGTGGGAGCCACTTCGTTCCACCGAGCAGTTCCCGGATTTCGCGCAAACCGATCATTTGCGAAGCAGTCGAACTCGTTGCCCCAGCGGCCTGCACTTCTTCGATCACGCCTTGTTCGAATATTTCCTCCACTCGTCGATTGATTCGTTCGTAAAGCTCATCGCGGTCGCGAAAGACAAAAACGCCTGTCGCCGCTTCGCTGTGCGAAGCGATGCCTTGGCTTGGCTTCACATGCACGTGTTGCGCCTCGCACTGCGAGGCGGCTACGGTCCGCTGTGAAGAAGCCGGCTTTCCAGTCAGCAGACAAATCTCCAGAGCACGCATCAGCCTGCGGCGATTTTTGACGTCGATCTTGTGTGCCGCATCGGGGTCGAGCGCGTTAAGTTGCGACCGTAATTGATCCAAGCTCATCGCGTTCAATTTCTCCCGCAGCTTCGGATCAGATTCGGGCAGAGGCGCAAGTCCGTGCGTGAGCGCTTTGATGTAAAGGCCGCTTCCGCCAACAACGATCGCGAGTTTGCCACGCGAATTAATTTCATCGATGGCACACGCCGCGGCGCGTCTGTATTTTTCCGCGTTCATCTCTTCCGAGAGCGGAATCGTGCCGATCAGCTGATGCGGTGCTTTAACAAGCGTTGACGCTTGTGGTTTTGCGGTCAGCCGATCCAGTCCGCGATAGATTTGAAACGCGTCAGCGCTCACAATCTCCGCGCCAATTTTCCGCGCAACATCGGCTGCAATTTCGGATTTTCCGGTTGCCGTTGGACCGACAATAAAGAACGCGCGCCTCATCCGAGCACATCGAATTTAGCCGCTTGATGGTTCTCCCCAAAATTAAATCGGCAAATTCCACGGTGCCCTCCGCAGCGAATCCCATGAATTGCAGGCTTAACTTTTAGAGTGAGTTTTTACTTGCATTGGAGTATCCTTCGTAGCGCGGGGGACGAAATGACTTCGTTAGGCGGGACTAGTTGGGCGGAAACCCGACAAAAGCGGGCCGTGCCGTTTACTACCACACACTGGAGCGTCGTGTTGGAGGCACAAACGGAATCGCCGGCAGCACAAGAAGCGCTCGAGAAACTCTGCCGCATTTATTGGCGTCCGGTTTATGGCTTTGTGCAGCGACAGGGCATCGGTCCGCAAGAGGCAGAGGATTTGACCCAGGCTTTTTTCGCGGACTTGTTGGAGCGCGGAAGTTTGACTGCCGTGCGCAAGGAAAAGGGACGGTTTCGTTCCTATCTGCTCGGAGCACTGAAGCACTTTCTCGCGGACGAACGGCGTCGGGCGATGGCAATCAAGCGGGGAAGAGGTCAACAGCTAGTCTCGCTCGAAGAACTTAGCGCCGACGAACGGATTGAACCTGCAGACACCGTCACTGCCGAGCAGATTTACGAACGCCGTTGGGCTTCTACCGTGTTAGAACGCGTGCTTAGTCGATCAAAGGATGAATACCGGGCGGCTGGTAGTGCTGCCTTGTTCGATTCTTTAAAGCAACTGTTGCCGGACGAACCGGGTGCCCTCTCGCAAGCAGACATAGCTGCGCAACTAGGCATGAGCGAAAATGCTGTGAGGCAGGCGTTTCATCGCTTTCGACAGCGCTACCAGTTGTTATTACGAGAGGAAATCGCCCATACGGTTGCTACGCCCGGCGATATCGAAGACGAGCTCCGACATCTAATCGCTGTGGTCCGCGCATAACACCTGATGTCCGCCAGGTATGGCGACTGTAATTAGAGTTTGCCGAAAGTGCGGCACGAAAATTCTTTCCGATGCACCAGAAGGGCTTTGCACCGGCTGCGTGCTCGAAACAGCACTCGGGATCTTCGGAGATACTGTAGGCGGGGTCGGTGACCCCGGCCGCGTGGACAAGCTTGAACGGGGTGATGTCGCGCCAACCTCCCAAGGCAAAACCACTGCGCGCGCCGCAAAACTTCTCGGAGAGCTAGGCGACTACGAGTTGCTGGAAGAGATCGGGCGCGGCGGTCAGGGTGTCGTGTTTCGAGCCCGCCAGAAAAGTCTCAATCGGACTGTTGCGTTAAAGGTCATTGGACTCGGGCAATGGGCTACGCCGGCGCACCTCAAGCGTTTCCGCCTGGAAGCCGGAGCCGCGGCCGGTCTCGACCATCCGTGTATCGTTCCGATCTACGAGGTGGGCGAGCGGGATGGCCAATGCTACTTCAGCATGAAGTTCGTCGAAGGCGGCCAGCTTGATGACGTAATCCAACAAAGGCCGATCTCAATCCGGCAGGCGGTGGAACTCATCGCAAAGGTAGCGCGCACGGTGCATTACGCGCACGAACACGGTATTCTGCATCGAGACATCAAGCCTGGAAACATTCTTCTAGACGGAAAGGGGGAACCACATCTTACCGACTTCGGCCTTGCACGATTAGTCGAATCTGAAAGCACGGTTACGCGAACGGTGGAGGTGTTGGGCACACCCAGTTATATGGCGCCAGAACAAGCAGCTGGTGACAACGCTAAGTTAACCCGTACAACAGACGTGTATGGGCTAGGTGCAGTACTATACCA
>DATFXC010000227.1:0-3203 GCA_035258625.1 Candidatus Udaeobacter sp.
CGGATTCGCTTCCTGCAGTCGCGCCCGCAATTGCTGCGCTTGTTCCTCGCTGCCACCCTCGGTCTCACCCAGCTCGTGCTGGATCGCCTTGAGCTGCGAACGCAAATATGCGCGACGCTGTGCGTCGGAAAACTGCGAAGCGACATCTTTTTGCAGTCGCTGTTGGATCTGTGCAATCTCGAGTTGTGACGAAATGTGTTGCTGCACGGCGCGAACTCGTTTTTCGACATCGAGCTCTTCGAGCAGCGCCTGCTTTTGCGCGACATCCATGTTCAGGTTCGGTGCGAGAAAATCGGCAAGCTGCTCAGGGTTTTCGACATTCATGATCATCATACGCGCCTGTTCCGGCGCGTCTGGCGTCAGCTCGAACAATCGCGCAGCTGAATCACGCAAGTTGCGAAATGTGGCTTCCCATTCCTTGCTCGGCGGCGGCTGGATTGATTGCGGCAAATCGACTTCGGTACGCAGGAAGGGCGAGGTCGCGACGATTTTGCGAAGCGAAAAACGGCGCAAGCCTTGCACGATCACGAGCACATTATCCTCGGATTGCCTCACAAGCTTCAGCACCAGCGCAGCCGTGCCGACGGAGTAGAGGTCTTGCGGCACCGGATCTTCCTTCGTTTCATCACGCTGCGTCAGAAGTCCGATCACCTTCGTTCGCGGCAAAGTGTCATCGAGCAATTTGAGCGAAGCGGCCCGTTGGACGTTGAGCGGAATGACCGTGCCGGGAAACACGACGAACCCGCGCACTGGCAAGATCGAGAGCTCTTCCGGGATACGTGGAGTCCGGCTTTCCTCCACGCCCAACGGCACCGTCGCAGGGCTTGCAGGCTTGGAATCCATGCCCGGTTGCAACGCGTCCAGCTTTTCCGTGCTCATGATTCTTTTCTTACTGGCAGTGAAATCCAGAGTAATCCGTTACGCTGCTCGGCGTGCGCCTTGTCGATTTCCACGTCAATGGGGAAGGTAATCTCGCGTTCAAACGGCCCATAATCGATCTCCATGGCGAGCAATTGCTGGGCGCATCCCTCGTCACCGGTCGGCTCGGGGAGCTGGCGCGTGCCGCGAACCACCAAGCGCCGCGGCTCGACGGTCAGATCGATCAGCGAACGATCGACTCCGGCGAGATCAACACAGATTCGAATGCACGTGTCGCATCGATACGCATTGATCGCCGGTTGCCACGCTCGCGGCGCAAACCTGGAAAATTGCGAGCGCGACAGTTCGTAGCTGATGTCGTGCAACGCGCCCTGCAACCAGCGTAGTTTGATGCTCTTGATCGGATCCATTGAGGAAAGTAAACTTCTACCTGTGCGCCTCGTTTTCAACCGAAGCGGAATCATCACATTTCTGTAGGGAAGCCGCTTGCTTCCCTTGGAACGCCAACGGCGTCCCCTACGCTGGAAAATACGCCATAAATGACGCGTTTGCGCACTGTCTCTTTCGAGGGAGTGTGAAGGCGCTCGTTTGTCGCTTACTCTCTAAGACACGCAAAGAGTCGTATGCGTCACATACAGCTTACATGTCTCATCCTATTTCACTTTTCCCGGCCCCCACAGTGCGCGACCTGGTTTCGCACCGGTGTGCTCGCCGTTTTTGATCACTTGCACCCCGTTCACGAAAACGTTTTTCACCCCGGTCGCGTATTGATGCGGTTTTTCAAGGGTGGCGTGATCTGTGATGGTCGCCGGGTCGAATATCACGACGTCGGCGAACATTCCCTCCTTGAGAAATCCGCGGTGATCGAGGCCAAGATTCGTCGCCGGTAGGCCACTCAACCGATGGATCGCGGCACTCATTGAAAGAACTTTTTCTTCACGGACATACTTTCCGAGCACGCGGGCGAAATTTCCGTAGGCCCGCGGATGCGGATTGGATTTCGTAAACGGCGACTCCGGCGCCTGTGATGCTTCATCCGAGCCAAAGGAAATCCACGGCTTCCGCAATTCCTTCTTCACGTTCTCTTCGGACATTAAATAATAGATGGTACTTATGCGTGATTCGTCTTCCGCGATCAAATCCATGGCCGTGTCGATCGGATCTTTTCCGCGCATCTTCGCGACTTCAGCAAGCGTCTTGCCTGTCAGCGGCTTCAGCTTTTCTGACTTAAATCCCACCAGCAAAATTTTGTCCGGCGAACCGGCTGCGAGATAAAAATTCTCCCATTTGTCGCTGTCGACCTTCACCTCGGCTTTAATTTTTTCGCGCGTGGCCGGATCACGCAGCCGTTTGAACAACGCATCGTAACCACCATCCTCAGTCCAGGGCGCGAGACAGGCGTCGAGTCCCGTCCCGGCGGCGGTGTAGGTGTACATGTTCGCGTGGACGTTCAATCCTTCCTTTTGCGCGCGTTCGATTCGCGCCAGCAGTTCATCTTCTTTTGGCCAATTTTTTTTGCCGAGGGCTTTGATATGATAAAGCTCGGCCGGAATGTTCGCTTCGCGCGCGATCCGCAGCAGTTCGTCAAGCGCTTCGAACAGTTGATTTCCTTCGCTGCGCATATGCGAAATGTATTTGCCTTGGTATTTTGCCGCGACCTTGCACAGCTCGATCAGCTCTTCAGTTTTCGCGTAAAACGCCGGCGGATAAATCAGTGAAGTCCCAATGCCCAGCGCGCCCGCTTCCATTTCCTTGCGCACCAACTCACGCATTTGATCCATTTGTGTCGGGGTCGGCTGTTTGTCTTCAAAGCCGATGACATAAGCTCGAACGGTGGTGGCACCGAGAAACGACGCAACGTTGCAGGAAATCCCGCGCTTCTCCAGATACTGCAAATATTCCGAGAGCGTGTTCCACTTGATTTCGTATTTGATGTCGGACTGCTGCTTCAGCGCGAACTCGCGGAGGCGATCGTTCACCGGCCCCATCGAAACGCCTTCGCCCATGATCTCGGTCGTGACGCCCTGCCGGATTTCGCTTTGTGAGCGGCCATCCTGAATCAGCGACTCCGTCGACCACGACAGCATGTTGATGAACCCCGGCGCGACAGCGAGCGCCTTGGCATCGATGATCGTCTCCGCTTTTGCCGATTTGAAATCGCCAATACCGACGATTCGATCACCGCGAATCGCCACATCGGCTTGTCGCGGCTCGGCGCCGCTGCCGTCATAAACTGTTCCGTTTCGAATGATCACGTCAAAGTTGTCGGTGCTCGGCGACGGCGAGGGCTCCTGCGCGAACAAACTGTAGACAATGGTCGGGAA
>DATFXC010000228.1:0-14427 GCA_035258625.1 Candidatus Udaeobacter sp.
CCCGAGCGCGTGACAGTTTCTCATCGGTGTTACTTATGAGAGTCTCGGCAACCACGTAACGAGGGCGATATTTAACTTCCTGGTAAATCTGAGCGATATACGTCCCAATGATCCCCAGACTAATCATTAATACACCGCCGATCAGTAATTCGAGTATGATCACCGTGGTAAACCCTGGGAACGCTAGTCCTGTGAAATACATAACCAGTGCGTAACCTGAGAATAGGATCGCACAGAGCAGAAACAGCCCTCCAAGGATGGTTACTGCCTGCAGCGGCAACGACGAAAATGCTGTGATGGCGATGACAGCCAGCCGGAACAGACCCAGAAATGACCAGCGTGACTGTGTTAATCGTCGCCTCGGTACCGAAAACGTTATCTGTTTTCGACGAAACCCCAGCCAGCTTATCATCCCTCGGAAAAACGTGTTTCGCTCACGCAGATCCAGCCATGCGTCAATGACTTTGCGGTCCAGAAGCTTAAAGTCTGAAGATCCGTGCAGGTTGTAACCTGAAAGGCCACTTAAGGTACGATAAAAGAAGCGCGCTCCGATTCGATTGACCAGCGGCTCGGTCCCGCGGGTTTTCTTTATACCTTCGACGATGTCCCAATGCTCGTCTCGCCAAAGGCGAACCATCTCGGGAACCAGCTCCGGAGGATGTTGCAAATCCGCGTCTATCACAATACACCCCCGCCCGGATGAGTAGGCCAATCCGGCGCAGATTGCTGCCTCTTTTCCAAAATTGCGACTGAACCGAAGAACTTTCAGCCCCGAAATTTGATTGACCATGCTTTGCAAGACCTGCCACGTGTGGTCTGTTGAACCGTCATCGATGGCGATCATCTCCATCGGCAACCCTGTCTTCAATGCTTCCGCCTGGATCAACGACAGATTCTCAGCTATCTGGTCGCCCTCATTGTGTACTGGAATCAGAACCGAAAGTATTACATTACTATCACCACGCGCACGGGGTTCTGTTGTAAGTGGATGACCACAGAACCTGCACTGCCAGCCATTTTGGTCGAGCACATCCATTTTGCTGCTAATTAAACGTATCGCGCATAAATGCATACGAATCGACTGGCATTGTCAATCCATGCATAGCAACGCCATGCACCATTAGCCAGTCCCGCCCAGGCTGAAGCAGGACGTACTCGACACGAAGTCGCTGTCTCGGAGATTTCATGCATCGGCAAAACAAACGGTTGCTTCACCCGGAGCATCGATTGCACTTGCGCCGCGCGTTGGAAACGCCTATTAGCTTTACCCTCATGGTTCACCATATTGTTCTCTACAGATTGAAGCCGGAGGTCACGCCCGCCCGCGTGGAGGAGATGATGATGAACACGCGGATGCAGCTCCTCAAAATTCCCGAGGTCCTCAGCATTAAATGCGGCAAGCGGATCGACCCGGAAATCGATTGGCCATTCTTCGTCTCGATCGATTTTGAGTCGATGGACAAGTACGCCATCTTCCGTGAAGACCCGATCTACGTGAAATTCGTGGGAGAAGTGATCAAGCCGAACACGGAGGATTCGCTGGCGCTCGATTTCGAGATGGATCCGGGCAAGGACGTTCGGTTTTCGTAGCTATAGCGGCAGCCGTGTCGGCTGCGAGTTTTGGAGAAACGCAGGCGGCACGCCTGCCACTACAGGCGAATTGCTATTCCGGCCTGTCGCGGGTAATCATCGATCTGAATGCGGCTCGGTTATCTTTACTCCCGTTACCCCGTAATCTCGCAAACGTTTTGTGATGCGGAAATGCTCGCGCTGGAACAGCGCGGCATCGAGCTCGTAATCGGCTCGGTGTATCCGCCACTCACCAGTTTGCGCCATGAATACATCAGCCGGTTGCGCGCACTAATTCGTTACGCGCCACCTCAGCAAATTCTGCGGATCTGGCAAGAAAATGCGAAAGCAGGCCGTGCCACATTCACATGGCCGATCGCGCTCATTGAGCAGCACGAGCAAAAATATGGGCCAAGCGTGAAGGCGGAACTGCGCGCGCGCAATGCCCTCTATTTCGCGGAGTTTTTTGCGCGCAGTGGCGTAGATCATGTGCACGTCCATTTCGCCAACCGCGCAGCGCACACTGCGCTTTTTCTGAAGGAAATTTCAGGCATTTCATTCAGCGTCACGGCGCACGGGCAGGATTTTATGAAGGATCTCGGCAGCGACGACCTTCTCCGCGAAATCTGCGCCGCAGCGGAATTTGTCGCGGCCGAGACGGATTACAGCCGCGACTTGCTTCGCCAGCGTTGTCCGGATTCGGCGGCGAAAATTCACCGGGTTTACAACGGAATCGATCTCGAACGTTTCCCGGCGCCCGGCCCGGTCAACAGTAATTCTACGCCGCGCATCGTGAGCGTCGGACGGCTGGTTGCATTTAAAGGCTTCGCAGATCTCATCGATGCCTGCGCCGAGCTGGCGCGCCACGGAGTGAACTTCGCCTGCGAAATAATTGGCGATGGCCCATTGCGCGACAGGCTTCAGACAAAGATCAAGCAGTTGGATCTATCCTCTCGAGTGAATTTGCTCGGTTCACTATCGCAGAAGGTCGTTTTGGAGAAACTTCAAGCCGCCGACGTTTTCGCACTGGCTTCGACAACCGACGACAAAGGGGCCACTGACGTCTTTCCGACCGTGATTCTCGAAGCCATGGCGTCGGCGCGTCCGGTCGTTTCCACTCGTCTCGCTGGGATTCCCGAATTGGTTATGGACGGCCAGACCGGTATCTTGGTCTCCCCCGGCGATAGTACTGCGCTTGCGCAACCCCTTGAGCAGTTGATACGCGATCCCCAGTTGCGATTGCGCTACGGCCGTGCCGGGCGGTCGCGAATTGAGCAGCATTTCCGAATTGAGCAGACGATCGCGCCGTTGCTTGAGATGCTCGAGAAAACATCGATCTCGCGTGGGCGAAATGCGCCTCACATCGGCGCAGCCACAGAAAACCGTCAAAGCGCATATCTGATCGATCGCTGGCCCGATCACGAATTGCCGCTACTCGAACGTGAGCTTGAGGAGATGAAACGCCGCAACGTGCCCGTTGTTCCGTTTGTCTGTGAACTAAATTCCAGTGCGCGACTGAATAGCACGATGCAACAAATCGCGCGGTCACTCGAATTTCTGCCGGAGGCAACGGTGTTGGAAGCGGAGTGGCGTGCAAACCCGAATCTTGCACAACAATTGGAAGAAGAACGTGCACAAGACAGCAGCCGAGTGCCCGGTGCAGTTTTCCTGCGGGAAGCGCGGTTCGCGCTCGTGCTGCGGAAATTGCTTCAAGAGCAAAACGTATCGCACGTTCACGCTACGAGTTCCCATGCGCTCATTTGTGCGATCATGTTAAAAAAGCTACTCGGCGTAACCGTAAGCGCTACGATCGAGCCGAGACCCCAGTTACCGCGTGAGTGGATCCAGGACGCGCTGGCCGAATGCGTCGGCGGTCGCTTAAGCAATCGGAAATTGATCGAGCAACTCGACCGCTCATTTCTTTTTGATAAAACAACGTCGCGTTCTGCTCCCCGGAAAGTGCTCGGCGTGATCAGCAAAAAGACTGGAGTGGATTTGGCCGCAGGCGCAGCTTTCTGGCAAAAATGGGCGGACCTCCTTTTGCGCTGGAGCTGCGGCGATAGAAAATCCAAAGCTTGTCCGGAGCAAACAAAGCGCGTCGAATAGATCGAAGATCGAAAATGAAAAAGGCCATTCTGCTCGCTGGCGGTGCGGGAACACGTCTGTTCCCGCTAACCAAAATCGTCTGCAAACAACTTCTGCCGATTTACGACAAGCCAATGATCTGCTATCCGCTGGCGACTCTGATGCTCGGAGGCCTGCGCGAAGTGCTGATCATTTCGACTCCAAAAGATTTGCCGATGCTACAAAACTACTTGGGCCATGGCACACAGCTCGGCATTCGTATCCAGTATGCCGAGCAACCGAAGCCTGAAGGAATCGCGCAGGCATTCCAGATCGGCGCGAAATTTATTGGCGACTCGGGCGCGTCGCTGATTCTAGGCGACAATATTTTCTACGGAAACCTTGATTTTTACCGCGACGCGCTCGCCATCGAACGTGGCGCGTGCATTTTCGGCTATCAAGTCCGCGACCCGGAGCGGTACGGCGTAGTCGAGTTCGACGCTGATGGCAGAGCAATCAGCCTCGAAGAAAAACCGAAGCAACCCAAAAGCCCGTTTGCTGTGCCGGGGCTTTACGTTTACGACGATCAGGTCGTTAACCTTTGCCGGACGCTCCGCCCATCAGCGCGTAACGAACTGGAGATTACTGATCTAAATTTGCTTTATCTGAAACAGAATCAGCTGCATGTGAAAATGCTCAGCCGCGGCATGGCGTGGCTCGACACCGGCACCACAACGACACTACTAGAGGCGAGCAATTACATCGCCACAATCGAACACCGGCAGGGTCTGAAGATCGCATGCCTGGAGGAGGTCGCTCTGCGCATGGGTTTCATCAGCCAATCCGATCTCGAAAAGATCATCGACGGATTACCGCAAAATGAATACCGCGACTATTTGCGTATGGTCTGTGATGAAGGTTTAAGCGCGGGACCGGAACCGATGGGATAAAGGCGTTTGACACAAACGCCCTACAACTATTTCGGTTGCTCGCGCAGCAAATGGTTCGTGTCAGCCAGCAGTTTGGTAATCGCTTCCGGTTCGGTCGCGTCGTAGTAGCCGCGGATTTGGCCATGTCGATCGACCAGCACCATTCGCGTGCTGTGCACTGGAAGCCCCAGCGCATCGCTTCCATCTGACACCGCAAGTTTGAAGCCGTCATGTGAAAGTTTGTAGATCTCAGATTTTGGCCCGGTCAGAAAATCCCAGCGCCCCGGCTCGGCTTGTAATTTCTCCGCGTAACCACGCAACACGGCCGGTGTATCCTTCTCCGGATCGACACTGAACGAAACAAGATGAACGTCCGTTTTTCCCAGCGGCTTTTGCAATTCGCTCATCCGGCTGCTGATCATTGGGCACGGTCCCGGGCACGTCGTGTAGATAAAGTCTGCGATCCAAATTTTGCCGGATAACTGCGCTGCCCCAAACGGCTGTCCGTTTTGATTCGTAAGCTGAAAGGTGGGCACCACGCCGTAAGAGGAAACATTGCGTTGACGCAGAGTCGAGACCTCGACGTTACGCAACCACAGCAATACCCCTAGCGTGACAATCGGGATAAGGATCAGCGTCACCTTCCAGATGACACCGCTGCGTGTTGGCGCACGATTCACTGTGACAGAAGTCGTGTTCATAGTTTCGTTAGAACTAAAGCTCCCAGCAGCAGCGGAAGATACGCAATCGATGCAATGAACAGTAAACGCGCAGCGTGCGGTGTGCGCAGCCGCAAAAAGCGCATCGCCACCGCGACGAACAAACCGCCGAGCAGAAGCTCGATTGCAAGATAAACGTAACTGACAACTCCGAGAGACGCGGGCAGACCAGCTAGGATCAGGAGCAGAATGCAGAAAAACACGCTCTGACTGGCGCTACGTTCGCCGCTCAGATCGTCCGTTGAAATCATGCGGAACCCAGCGCGCGAATAATCTTCGCGGCACATCCATGCGATGGCGAAAAAATGCGGCAGTTGCCACAAAAACACGATCGCGAAGAGACTCCATGCGCCGGCACCAATGTCGCCGCGCGCGGCCGCCCAGCCGATCATTGGCGGGATCGCGCCCGGAATCGCGCCGACAGCGGTGTTGGCAGTGCTGGCGCGCTTCAGAGGCGTGTACGCAAAGATGTAAATGACAATCGTAATAGCGGTGAGCGCAGCGCTTAACGCGTTGCAAACAATCGCCAGATATGCAACTCCAAAAAGCGACAGGACCGTGCCAAACACGAGCGCTTGCAGCGGCGCCATCCGGCCCGCTGGGATCGGGCGCGTCCTGGTGCGACGCATGAGCGCGTCGGCTCTGCGTTCCCACCATTGATTGAGAGCGGCTGCGCCCGCTGCGGCGGCTGCGGTCCCGAAGACGGTGTGGAAAAGCGCACGGTAATCAATCGGCGGTTCGGATCCGAGATAAAAACCCACCGCTGTCGTAAGCAGAACGAGCAGCGTCAGTCTTGCTTTGACCAGCTCTGCAAGATCGCTAACGAAGCCGTGGCGCGGCGGCGCAACAGTCGGACTTTCAATTGCGGCCGTTTTCATGCGGCAATACGTTCACTCTGCGGCGCGCCCGGTCCGGCGGGTGCCGGGCGCCCTACTTCTGTTTGTGAAATTCGCCAGCAAATCGCGGTGATGCTCACACCAAAGGATAACATGACCGCGCCGATCGCGACATGCGCCGTCGCGATATCGGCAGCTTTATTGCTCCAAATCACCCAGGCACCAAGCGCAATCTGGCAAAATACCAGCCCGACCCAAAAGAGCGATAATTGCGCAAGCGTCGCGAAGCCACGCGTGTCTCGCCGTACGCGAAAACAAAACGCGGTCACACCGATGACAATAATCAACGCCATAAACCGATGCGCCATTTGCAGCCAAATTTGAAATGCGTCCACGTCCGATAGGGCGCGCGCGTCCCGCCACGCGTTGATCTTCGCCAATGCAGTCGCGTTGGTATCCGGAATCCACGCCCCGTTTGCGGTCGGAAAATCAAGAATCGCCAGATCGCGATGCTGATGGCGCATCGTTGCGCCGAGCGCTAACTGTACGTAAATCGCGACCGTGATTGAAATCGCGATATTCCGAATTCTCGCAGCGCGGGACAGCGACAATGGAGGGGCGAGCTCCCGTAAGCCCGGGATTCGCGCACCGTAACTCTGGCCCCGCGTCGCAGGAGCTCCGCCCTCCAACCTGACCGCGTCACCCGGAAGCAATCGCCAAAATTCGGTTGTCACAAGAGCAATGAAAACAAGCAACCCGAGAAAAGCCTGTGCAACGCAGGCGTGAAAGACACCGATCTCATCTTTCATCATGGTGACGCGAAGACCGCCGAGAATTCCTTGTAAAATCACGCCGGCAAGCGCGATCACGCCTAAGTTGCGAACCCATCGACGGTCTTCGCGCACCCAGAGCCACACTACGAGAATAATCGTCAGAAATCCGACCAGCGAACCCATTAAACGATGGGTGTGCTCAAACAAAATTCCGCCGACCCATTTCGAAACAGGAAACAAAAACATGTTGTAGCCGAACGTAGTCGGCCAATCCGGCACCGCGAGCCCAACGTTTTTACTAGTCACCATGCCGCCGCTGCAGATGAGCAACAGCGTCGCGACGAACGTGAGCCAAGCGAAACGATTGAGCCATCTAATTGAGCTAGCCGAAGCCATCCAGATCCAATTAACCAGGGATTACGCGGAGTTCGCCGATAATTTGTAGCCGTCGCCTTGCCGCGACGTGCGCGCCTCGCACAGCGAAGCGGCTACAGCTGGCCCGGGCTCGGCGATGCAGCGGGGGCAGTCGGCTTGTTTTGTGGTTGCTGCGGCGCGCCCGAAGGGGGGGCGCCTTGCGCGCCGCCGGCGAGTTCGGCGCGTTCTTTCAGCCACGCCTGATAATCCTGCGGCGTATCGACCACTAGCGTCCCTTTCATTCCGTAATGACCGAGTCCGCACAACTGTCCGCAAATCACTTCATAAGTCCCGGTCTTGACTGGCGTGAACCAGATCGGAATCAGGGAACCGGGGATCGCGTCGCCCGCGATGCGCATGTCCATTATAAAGAAATCGTGGATCACATCTTTTGAGGAAAGCTCTGCAATCACGGGGCGATCTACTGGCACATGGAGTTCGCCGGTCGTTACGATGTCGTCTTTACCAGCCGGATCAGTCGGATCAATGCCGAGCGGGTTTGAGTTGGAGACAAGATTGACGTTGCGCCGGGCAAACTGTCCATCCGCTCCGGGCAAGTGGTAGTTGAAGCTGAACTGCTGCGCCACAACGTGCACAAGAAGCGCTTCTTTTCCGGGCGGAAACTGATTCACGCGTTTTGCCCATAGCGGGATCGCGAAACCCAGCAACAGCACCGCTTCAATCAGGACAACTGAAAATTCCAAGTGCGTGGAAATTGGGCTGCGCACACCGGCATGATCGGCAGCTGGCTGGCGACGCTTCCGAAACCGGAGCAGGACGTAAATAAAAAAAGTCGACCACCCGATGAACAACGCCGCCATGAACCAGTGACAAAACTCAAGGATATGATCGATCTGATAGCCGTGGGAGGAAGCGTTGGGCGGCTGACCCAGAAATTCGTTGATCAGCGCGAGGCTATTCATACTTGCTCAAGTCTTCCTCAGTCAGCTCCTGATGAGGCTCGACCGGCATGCGGCCATGACGCCACAGATGAAAGCTGAACGCGCCGATCCCGCCGATGACCGTCATCACAGCGCCAAAAAGAAACCAAATCGCGACAGCCATGTGCTCGGTCGATTTACCGTCCTTGGCGCCATAGCAAAACGGACACGCGAACGCTTGCTGTGTGGCAAACAGAACGGACACCAACAATAACGAGGCGACTCTTTTCATGTGATGATCCGAAGCCGTTTCATTTTCCTGTAGAACCAGACGCCGTACACCATCAGCACAATCGCGACTACGAACGAAGCGACCGCGCCAGCAACGTAGATCGGCGCACCCTCGACGAGATTGACCCACAGACACCACACACCCGTGCCTAACGCCAGCAGCGTCGAGAAGATGATGAACACAATATGGAAAGCTTTAAGGGACATTTAGCGAAAGATCGGGTAATCGTACCACGCCAGGAATGTAAGCCAGAAGAGGCCAAGCACAAAAAAGCCGGTGAATATCAGTATCCGATAGATCAACCGTTTCTCTGCGGCGAGATGCATAAAAATTGCCGCCACCAGCCCGGCCTTCAACGTAGCGACCAGCATTGCCACGGCGATGTTTGCTTTCTGGGTCCCAAAATGAACATAGGACAGCGCAACAGTGATGGCCGTGAATGCCAAAAGGATAGCGCCAACCATTAGATAGCCTCGGACATGCTTGCGAATGCCGTGCGCGTATTCTTCGTATTCCTTCGGGTCCTGGGAAATATCAGGCGGATTATTCATGGCTTAGAGCAGGTAAAATAGCGGGAACACAAAAATCCAGATCAGGTCGACAAAGTGCCAGAAAAGGCCGCTGACTTCGACACGATTGGCGAGGTGCTCGGGATTGCGCTGGTAAAGGCGTTTGCTCACTGGCAGCCACATGTAAATGAAGACCAGCACGCCGCCGAGCACGTGCAGACCGTGTAAGCCGGTAATCGTAAAATAGCTGGCAAAATATGCGCTGTGCCTCGGCTCAAACATCGTCGCGTATTGCACGTCTTCTTTTTCAATCGTGGCGATCTTCTCCGTCGCAGAATGCGGCCAAAAATGCGGCCGATCCATCTCTGGATTCGTTGGATCTGCATTAAGCGGATCGAGCGCCACCTCGTATTCCTTAATGTTCGGATCGTTTGGCGCCGCGCGATTGTGCAAGTGACCAGTGATCTCGAGCCGTGGTGGCAGGCCTTTCTCCGCCGCATACTCGTTGCCCAAATACTTTTCGTATTTGCCCAGTGCTTCCGTTTTAATGTACGCGCCAAAGTGGTCGAATTTTTGCGGCCACTCGTACGCGAGTTTCACCGTTAAGAAAATCACGCCGCAGGAAATCGTGGCCAGCATGTACCACCAATAGGCGCGATAATTTCGCATCTTCAGCGATGCCCATGCGAGGACGACTGTCACCGACGACATGATCAGGATCGCGGTGTTCATCGTCCCGACCGGAACGTTGAGCAATCCGTGCGGCCACATTCCGGGCGGTGCGTCGATTCGCAAAAATATGTAGGCGGAGAAGAGCCCGCCAAAGAGCATCACTTCCGACGCCAGAAAAAGCCAGATCCCGATCTTCGCGTTCCAAAGCCCGGTGTCGGGGCGATTGGAGATTGTGTACGGAATTTCCATGATTCAGTAAATCACAGACCAGCTATGCGTGAACAAGCTCTGCGGGAGGCTGTCGACGCGTTCGTTCAGCTGGTTCCACCGGCTCGTTCTGCATCGTGAAATCACGGTCGCGACCAGGCAGGCTGTATTCATACGGTCCGCGATAGGCAACCGGCGTGGTGACGAAATTTCCGTGCGGCGGCGGCGAAGGCGCGGTCCATTCGAGCGTGGTCGCTTCCCACGGATTGTCGTTCACTTTTTCTCCATGCTTGATGCTCCAAAAGAAATTGATGATGAACGGAATTTGGGCGAGTCCCATGATCCACGCAGCCCATGAGATCGGCTTGTTCCATTCGAAGCCCGTCAATCCCCAAATGGTGTGCGCATTCGCAAGATTCCATCCCTGCCCGCCGTCGTACCAGCGGCGATGCATTCCGGCCATGCCCTGCAAGAACATCGGGAGAAAGATCACGTTCATGCAGATCAGCGTGGGCCAGAAATGCACTTTCCCCCAGAAATCGTTCATCTTTCGGCCGGTCGCTTTCGGGAACCAGTAATAAATGCCTGCGAAAAGCCCGAAGATAGTGCCGGGCGCAACGATGTAATGAAAGTGCGCGATGACGTAATAAGTGTCGTGTAGATAAAGATCGGCCGAATTAAAGGCCAGCGGAATACCGGTCAGCCCGCCGATTCCAAACATAGGCAAAAACGCGATCGTGAAAAGCATGGGCACGGTGAAGCGAATGGAGCCACCCCAAAGCGAAATGAAAAATGCGCTCAAGATGATGACCGACGGGATCGAAATCAGCAGCGTAGTTGTCTGGAAAAATGCGCTGACTGCGCTGCCCATGCCCGTGAGCCACATGTGATGCGCCCAAACGATGAATGATAGAAAACCAATCACGAGCACGGAAAAGACCAGCGATTTATAACCCCAGAGCGGTTTGCGCGAATTGTTGGCTAGAACTTCGGCCACGATACCGAATGCAGGCAGAATCAGCACGTAAACTTCCGGGTGGCCGAGGAACCAGAACAGATGTTGCCATAAAAGCGGGCTGCCACCGCCGCTGATGTAGGCAGGCGCGCCATTCACGACCAGCCCTGCCGGGAGGAAGAAACTGGTGTGCGCCACGCGATCCATTAACTGCATGATGATTGCCGCTTCGAGTGGCGGGAACGCCAGCACCAATAGAAACGCAGTGACAAATTGCGCCCACACGAAAAATGGGAGCCGCATCCAGGTCAGTCCCTTCGCGCGCAGTTGAATGATCGTCGTGATGAAATTGATGGCACCAAGCAGCGATGACGTGATGAGAAAAATAAATCCAAGCAGCCATAGCGTCTGCCCATTGAATACCGGATTATGGCCGGGACCCGTATCGGCGATGACAGCCAACGGCGTATAGGACGTCCAGCCGCTCTTCGCCGGTCCACCCGGCACGAAGAAACTGATCATCATAATCACTCCGCCCACTGCGAACGCCCAAAAACTCGCTGCGTTGACCTTTGGAAATGTCATGTCGGGTGCGCCGATTTGCAGCGGTACGACGAAATTGCCGAACGCCGCAAAGGCGAGCGGCACGACACCGGCAAAAATCATGATCGTGCCGTGCATCGCGCCTAACGAGTTGTAGAAGTCGGGCGTCATTTTCCCGTCCGGCATGGAGCCCGGACCGAAAATGTGTGGGAGCCATTTGCCGATCACCGGCAGTGCCTGGCCGGGATAAGCCAGTTGCCAGCGCATCAGCATCATCAGGCAAAACCCGAAGAACAGAAATGCCAGGCCGCACAAGCCATATTGAATTCCGATCACTTTGTGGTCGGTGGAGAAAATGTATTTACGCCAAAATCCGAGCTCGTGATGCTCATGTGCCGCGTCGTGCGCGTGCGGTTCGTAATGGGTATCAACGGAAGTAGAAGTATCCATTTCAGCAGAAAGTTAACCGTGGTTAATATCGAAGAGAAGCACTCATTGCAAAGCGAGAAATTTCAAATCACGCCAGAAAACGTCCCATGCTCTCCGGCTGCCAGTGTGCGAAATTTCCACGTGCAAAATCAACAGATAGCACGCGCGATCATCCACCTCGATATGGACTGTTTCTACGCAGCGATCGAGGTGCGGGACCGACCCTCGCTGCGGGGCAAACCCGTCGGCGTGGGCGGCGCACGCGAGCGACGCGGCGTTTTGACTACGTGCAATTACGAGGCACGGAAGTTCGGCGTGCGCTCAGCCATGCCGACATTCATGGCGCTACAGCGCTGCCCAAATTTGATTGTGCTGCCGACGCGGTTCGATGTTTACCGGCGTGAAGCCGCGATTATCCGCGGAATTCTTTACCAGTTCACTTCGATCATCGAACCGCTGTCGCTCGACGAAGCATATCTCGATGTCAGTGCACATCCGACCGCGCCGGCAGCGCTGGCGCACGAAATCCGCAGCGCGATTTTTCGGAAAACGAAGCTGACGTCCTCCGCAGGAATCGGTCCAAACAAATTGATCGCGAAAATCGCCAGCGAAGTAAACAAGCCGAACGGCCAATTCGAAGTGACGCCAGAACAAGTGCCGGAATTCATGAAAGACTTGTCCGTCCGCAAGATCTGGGGGATCGGCGAGAAGAGCGAACAAAAGCTGGAAGAGCTCGGCGTCAGTACCTGCCGTGAACTTCAGCGATTCTCGCGGCCTGAGCTTGTCAATGTATTCGGCAAATTTGGCCTTGAGCTCTACGACCTTTGCCGCGGCATCGACGAGCGGCCGGTCGAACCCGATCGTCCGCGCAAATCGCTGAGCACGGAGGAAACGTTCGCTCTCGATCTCACCACGCTCGAACAATGCGAGGAAAAACTGGAAGAACTCTTCCAAGATGTGATGGCTGATCTTGCGCAAAAGGAATCAACATGTGAGATCACAAAGATCTTCGTAAAGCTGAAGTTCAACGATTTCACGCGCACGACTGCCGAGCGTGCGGGGCTTACGCCAACGTTGGAAGCTTTCCGCTCGCTCCTGGCGGAGGCATTCGCGAGAACCGGCAAACCCGTGCGTCTGATCGGTATGGGTGTCCGTTTTGCCGAGCCAACGCCAGAAAGCGCTCAAATGGATTTGCTGTAAAGGGGAGCGCGAGTAGTCTGCTTGCTGCCGCCGGCATGTTGCTGGCCTTAACGCGCGCGCGTTCTGTCCCAAACGCTCGATGTGTTCTCAACGCTTCTGGCAGAGGGTTGCCCGGCAGAATGTCGGACAGAACGGGCACGATGCCTGCGCTCCCCTGTCATGTGCTACGTTTGGTTCTGGTGCGATGACTTCCGCGCAGGAACGCAAAATCAAGCAAACTGGATGCGACGCGCGCTTTGATAATCTGACACGCCAACTTTACGCGACGGACGCGTCGATTTATCAGATCGAGCCGCGCGGTGTGGCGTTTCCGAAAAGCGCGCAGCAAGCGAGCCTCGTCATTCGAGCCGCTGCGGATGCAGGCGTGCCGGTTACACCGCGAGGCGCCGGGACAAGTCTCGTTGGAAATGCGATCGGGGAAGGGTTGATCGTTGAGTTTTCGCGATACAATCGCCAGATCACCGATCTCGATCTTGAAAACCGCAGCGTCCGCGTCGGGGCCGGAGTTGTGCTCGATCAGCTCAACGACTTTCTTAAGCCGCACGGATTTTCCTTCGGCCCCGATGTGGCAACGAGCTCGCGCGCCACGCTCGGCGGAATGATCGCGAATAATTCCTCCGGAGCACGTTGCCCGATTTACGGCACGACAGCCGATCATGTGATTTCATTGGAAATCGTCATGGCCGACGGCGGCGTCACGAAAATCGGACCGATGCATGAATCATTACGCGCCGAACGCGCGAAGATCGAGCACCTTGTTCGCGCGGCGAGCACCGAAATAGCCGAACGCTGGCCGCCGGGGCTGATAAAACGCTGGCCTGGCTATGGCATTGAACGATTCCTGCGCGCCCCGAATGATCTGACCAATCTCCTCGCAGGTAGCGAAGGAACGCTCGCCGCCATTTTTTCCGCTGAACTGCGGATCTCGCCGCTGCCACGCGAGAAAGGTTTAGGCTTGATGTTTTTCGCATCGATCGCAGAAGCAATGCAGGCAACAGTCGATCTTCTCGATCTCAGGCCCGCCGCAATCGAACACATCGATCGACCGTTGCTCGATCAAACCAAAGGTCAGCTCCATTTTCAGGCCGCGCGCGATTTGCTCGAACTAGACACGAAACCGTGCGAGTCAATTCTGATCGTCGAATTTTACGACGACGTAGCAGAACGATTGTCCGTTTTGCAATCGAGAAAGATCGGGCTGCGCACGACAATCCTCACCGATGCAGCGCAAATGAACCTTGTCTGGTCGGTGCGCAAATCCGGTCTCTCGCTCTTGACCGGTTGCGTTGGGCCGGCGAAACCGGTGGCGTTCATCGAAGACGCCGCTGTTCGCCCCGCGCAATTACCCGAATACGTGCACGGGTTGCAATCGATTATGAAACCGCTTGGGCTGGAAGCAAGCTACTACGGTCACGCTGCCAGCGGATTGCTTCAC
>DATFXC010000229.1:0-21984 GCA_035258625.1 Candidatus Udaeobacter sp.
TGCCAAAACTCGGGCCGTTGGCTGATTCCCTCAAGACGGATGCAGACAACATGCAAAACGTCCTCACAAATGTCGATGGTGTGGCGAAAGGTGCGGATTCGGTGCTTGGAACAGCCGACAAGTTCATCAGTGCAACTGACAAACAGCTTCAGGAACAGTTGAAACAACTGCACGTTACTCTTTTGAACCTGAAAGTCGTCAGTACGTACGCCAAGGAGCTGGTCGAAACGCTGGCCCAAAAACCAAATCGCATCATCTTTAGCGGCAAACCGGCGACGCTCACGCCGGAATCCGAAATTCTCAAAAGCTCGAAGCCTTTGCCGGCAAGAACACGCTGATCGCGCGAGTCGATCTAAATCTGGTCAGAATACCAAACGTTTAGATGCCACCCCATTTTGCATTCCTGGCCAAAGGCGCTTCGTCCGTTTCGCTGCACACTGCAAAATTGCATGCTTTTCGCAATCTGCGCGGAATGGGACGGCAGGTTCAAAGGCGGCGACGCCTACTCCGACATCGTAGATTCACGGTCAAAATCAACTTAATTCGATTTGCGAAGACTAAAGTCACGCGGGTAATTTGGAGCCCGTGCTCAGCTTGAGGATGCTCGGCAGTGGGAGCGGCGGTTTTTGCACGGTCGAATCTTGTAAGCGTGCTTTTCTTGTTCACCGTCGAAATCGGCGCAAGGTTGAGAAGACCACATTCTTAGAATGCAAACTTTTCTTACTTACCTCTCAGAAAGATGTAAATGGGCATTAAAAGGCACAGGGGCAGTTTGTGGCTGGGTATCTCTCATTGTTGGAGCCACGCTAGCTGTTCTTCTGTGGTTTTATCCGCAGTGGTTTCACGACCACATCTCGGATCGAATCAATGCGCTTGCCCTCGTTATGGTTCCATTACTGGCCGGAGCGAGTGTATTTCTCGTTCGGTGGTTCGTTTCTCCTTATCCAATTTATATGCAGGTTCGACGGACCCTAGACACCCTAACTGACACGAAGAAGGAGGAACGAGCTAAAGCTGTTCAGGCCTGTTTTGAGCGGAGCGCTGCGATTCTAAAACAACACGGTTCGGTCTTACTATCCTTTCACGCCCTGTCGCGAGCGGAGGGACACAGATTGGAATCTAATGAGGAAGTTGCCGAGGTTTGCGATCTGATCCAGGGGGCGGGATACGATCATCCATTTGAGGGATTATCGCCGGGATACGTGCCAGAAAAAGATTGGCTGTCTTTTTTGAAGTCCGTCAAACACGCTCCTAATATCAATCCAGAAAAGGGCAAAGATTATATTGACGCTGCCGACCGATGGCGACAGGACCACGGCTATCCTGTGCCATCTGACGATGCTGGTTACG
The DNA here is from genome assembly GCA_035258625.1 of Candidatus Udaeobacter sp. Taxonomy (GTDB): domain Bacteria; phylum Verrucomicrobiota; class Verrucomicrobiia; order Chthoniobacterales; family UBA10450; genus Udaeobacter. The sequence goes on from DATFXC010000229.1 coordinate 1,351, forward strand.
TATCGTTGGTTGAAAGGACGTTGCTGCGTTAACGCGGCAACCGTGCTCTTATTTCTTGCGCCGGTGAGATCGTACGAACGGATCGTGTTACCGCAGAAACGAGTGATTTTCAGGATATTTTTGGGGGAGCTTTCGCTTGCAAAAAAAATGAATGGGGCATCGCCGCAAGGGGCTGGCGCGCGAAGGTCTAAGTGTGGCGAGGTCGGCGCTGGAAGAAAAACGACGCATCCTGATCGTTGATGACGACCGGGACAGCTCCCACTTGATCAAAATCCTTCTCGAATAGGTCGGCCGCTATCTTGTGCTGGACGAAAAGCCGTTTCTGAAGGTTAGAACGCCTCGATTGGCCGGGGAAGCGCGTCAGGTGCGGGCATTTCTATAGCGCCGCATCAATTTGAAAAAGCGGAGCGCGTCGCGCGCGGGGTGAATCTTGCTGACTTGGTCGGTGTAAACAGTCGTGATTGGAACTGATTTGATCTGGTAACCTTTACGACTGGCGATGATGAGCGCTTCGGTGTCGTAATCGAATCGGTGCCCGCCGCCAAGCAAGTCCGGAATCAACTGGCGATTTAACATGCGGTAACCGCACTGCGTGTCTGGAATTTCTTGTCCGCAAACACGGCTAATTCCGCTGCTCATGTAACAGTTCACGAGGCGACGGATAAACGGCATGCGGGCAACATCGTTCATGCGATTGCCAATGAAAAACGTCGGGCGCGTCACCGAGGCTGCCGCTAGCAAGAATCGATCGATCTCTTCGGGTAGATGTTGACCGTCAGAATCGAGAAGGATCACCCACGTGATTTGTCGATCTTGTCCGCTGCTCGACCGATTCGCAGCGCCAAGCCAGTGCGCGAGGCCGGTCTTAATTGCTTCGCCTTTGCCTTGGTTTTGATGGTGAACAACAACTTCTGCGCCGGCTTCGCGCGCGCGTTGTGCCGTCTGATCGGTCGAGCCGTCATCAACAACGAGAACGTGATCCAGTCGTTCGCGGGTTCGACGCGCGATGTCGCCGATGTGTTTTTCGTCCTGATACGCCGGAATAACCGCGGCGGTTTGCGATCTTAAAATCGTTTCTGTCATGTCGAACGAAGTCGAGACATCCCGTTGCGATATCTCAAAGTGATTCCGCGGGGTTCCTTGACTGCGCTTCGCTTCGCTCGGAATGACGGTGATTGCAAGCACACGGCTAATGGCTCGCATCGCGTTTTGTCATCGCCGCACGGCTGGATGAAAATCGGCGGCGTGATACGAGCTGCGAACAAGCGGGCCGGATGCGACGTAGAGAAAACCTTTTCGACGTGCGATGTCGCCATAGTAACGGAATTGCTCAGGCGCGATATATTCGACAACCGGCAAATGTTTCGGACTCGGGCGCAAATACTGGCCCATGGTTAACACTTCGCAACCGACCTCGCGCAAATCGTCCATGGTCTGAAAGAGCTCGGTCTCTTTCTCACCAAGGCCCAGCATCACACCGCTCTTGGTCACGACGTCGGAAGAGAGCTCCTTTGCTTGTCGCAAAACTTGCAAGGACGTCCGATACTTCGCGCGCGACCGCACCAGCGGTGTCAGGCGTTCGACTGTTTCCATGTTGTGATTGTAAATGTCCGGCCCGGCGTCGAGCACGATCTGGATGCACCAATGTTGCGCGTGAAAATCGGGAACAAGCACTTCGATGATGATTGAAGGGTCCATTTCCCGTATCGCAGTGATCGTGCGTGCGAAATGATCGGCGCCGCCGTCCTTCAGATCGTCGCGCGCGACCGCCGTTATTACGACGTGTTTCAAATTCATCCGGCGCACGGCTTCGGCGACGCGCTGCGGTTCGTCTTCCTCGAGCGCGAAAGGTTTCGCAGTCGTGACTGCGCAAAATCCACATGCACGCGTGCAACGGTCGCCCGCGATCATGAAAGTGGCCGTGCCGTGGCTCCAGCACTCCCAACGATTCGGGCATTGCGCACTCTCGCAAACGGTGTGCAACCGCAAATCGGAAATGAGCGCTTTGGTTGAAAAGAAAACCGGATTCGACGGGAGCCTTACCTTGATCCAGGGCGGCTTGTGAGCCTGGTGCAGGGCCGGATCAATTTTCACACAGGACATTTCCAAGAAAGCTACAACGTTAAAAGGGTTACAAAAGTCAAAACGTTCTGTAGGGGACGCCGTGGAAGCGAACCGCTTCCCCTACAGCTTCGTACGGCCCGACAGCGCGGCCGAGAGCGTCAATTCATCGGCTGATTCGAGGCCGCCGCCGGCCGGAATACCACGGGCGATGCGCGTAAGCGCGACCGGTTTGCTCTTCAAGAGATCAACAATGTAATTCGTTGTCGCTTCGCCTTCGACATCGGCTGGAAGCGCAAAGATGATTTCGGAAATTTGTTCCCGATCAATGCGCTCCAGCAATTCTTTGATGCGTAAATCTTCGGGGCCGACGTGATCGAGCGGCGAGATCTTCCCGCCGAGCGAATGATACCGGCCGCGAAATACACCGGTTTTCTCCAGAGGAAGAATGTCGGTCGGTTGTTCTGTGACGCAGAGCAGAACGGTCGAGCGCGACGGGTCGGCACAAATTTCACAAATTTCGCCTGCAGCAAAGAACCCGCACAGATTGCAAGCATGAATGGACTGGCGCGTGTTAGTGATGGCGCACGCAATTTGCGCAGGTTGATCGCCGCGCGTCCGCACCATCCAGAGCGCGATCCGCTCCGCCGAGCGCGGACCGACGCCCGGCATCCGTCGCAGTTGTGCAATTAAGTCCCGGATCGCCGCCGGATATTCCATCCTTCTCAACACGTGCTCAGACTTATTCCGCCGGCCATTCCGTTAACTGCAAAACGAGCGGTTCCAGTCGACGCAAATAAAATTCCAACGCCGGATCGTCTTCAGTTTCGGAACCGCGCGCCTTCTGGAATTCGTTATACGCTTCCGCCCAGCGCTTCTCGCGATAAAGAACCACGCCACTCCAAAAGGAGTCGCGCTGCGCGACGCGTTCCGGTCCGGCTTCAGCGGTTAACCAAAGCGGCTCATAAACTTCAAGCCGGTCATGCGAATTCAGTCCGCTCACAAAATCAATCGGCCGCGCGACAACGATCTTACTTACTTGATCGAAAGTCGGCGTGTCCATCAGTGCCCCGGATCCGTAGAACCGGTTCAGGGCACAGAATCTGCGCGCCAGTTCGATGGGATCGCCACTTATCACGGGCAGCGGGCGCCGTCTGTCTTCTAATGCAGCGGCAATGATCGCGCCGGAGCTGACTCCAGCACGGATATCCCGGCTGGCGGCAATCTCCTCCTTACCTTCGCCGCGCTCGCGAGAATTCTTGATCATGTCGAGGACAACGCGCACTGCCGTCTGCGCGTGCTCGGCGTCGGGCGTGGGAAATCCAAAGATGCCGACCACGCCTTCCCCGTCCGCGGCTTGCAGGTAAGCCCCTTCCTCAACGAGACGCGCAGCGGTTTCGCGAATGAATTTTACCGTGGTTTGAGTGAACGCGGCAGGCACCATACCTTCCGCGAATGCAACTTTGTTGCCGATGTCACACACGACCACGCTCGCTTCGTATGCCTTCGGCTGAGACTCGAACGAAGTTCTCCCGTCGTAAAGACGGCGGAATTGCTCTTGCGAAACGCGATCGGAAAACAACGTGCGGATTAAATGCGACCGGTTCCTCCGCAGAAAAATCGACCACGCTTCCGCGCCAGCCCATGCGAATACCAGCGCAAGAACCGAGGGCGCCGGCTGAAAAAATACACGGTAAAGAGAGCAAACCCACGCAAGGCCAAACAGTTCCACCAGCAATAACCCGATTAATAACCAGGTGCGCCATCGCGGAACGTTGCTCAAGGTAAGCCAGGCGACACCGAGACCGGTCAGCAACACGAAGACGTATTGCCATTTTTCGCCGACAACGCGTGTCGCGCCGGCGTAATCGGCGACAAGTTGCGTGGCAAAAGTCTCAAACCCAGCAATGACTTTCGTCGCATGCAGCGCTCCGACGATCAACGCCACGGCGACTCCAATGATGAGCGTTGTGATCAACGAACGCTTCATGACAATCAGGCGTTTTGTGCCGATGAAGCCGGGTAATACGATTCCACCACGAGTTCGCTCAAGAATCTGTCGGGAGCATCGATGGCCGCGGCATTAAGAACAAACTTCGTTTGGCCCTTGTTCTTTTTGATCAGGCTCAATCCGAATTGGTAGTCCTTGAATAAATGGCCGCACAGATCGCCCATTGTCATTCGCTCGGCTTGCGCGCGCTCGACCAGCCGATGGATCGCGCTCTCGTCGAAAATAATTTCTAATCCGTGCTCCTTGCTGAATTTCTCGGCAAATTCACGCGTGCCGGCTTCAAGCATTTGGGCCTCGAGCTTGTGTCCCTCGGCCATTAACTGCTCGAGCACGCGTTGTGGTTCGCGTACCAGGGCTGCGGTGACGCGCAACTGGCTCAGCCCCGACCCTGCCAGATGGAATTTGTAATCGCGAAACAGTCTTTCAAACACCGTTAGTAACCCGCGTGCGCCGGTTTTTTCCTTGGACGCAGCTTGCGCGAGCAGGCGGAGGGCTTCGTCCTCGAAACTGATCTCGATCCCATAAGCGCGAAAGGCGCGCTCGTATTGCCGGAGCAAACTGCCCTCGGAATACTTCATAATGTCGAAAAGATCATTAGCATCGAGGTCCTCACACACCACGCGTACTGGCAAGCGCCCGATGAATTCCGGCTCGAACCCGTATTCGATAAAATCCTGCGTGGTGACGTGCTGAAACAATTCGTTGTCCATCACTTGAACCGGCTGGGCGCTGAACCCGATCTGGCCGTGCCGGACACGCCGCGCCACCTGTTCTTTCAACTTCTCAAACGCGCCGCTAACCACGAACAGAATGTGGCGGGTATTGATCGTGTCGCGTTTGGCTTTGCCGCGCCTCTGAAATTCGAACGCGGCCTGCAATTGCGCCTGCAGATCGTTCATGCTGCGAACCGGGACTTCCGTTTCCTCCATTAACTTCAGCAGTGTCGTCTGGACGCCGCGCCCGCTCACGTCGCGGCCTATCAAATTTCCGGCCGACGCGATTTTGTCGATCTCATCAATGTAAATGATTCCGAACTGCGCCAGGTTTACGTCGCCGTCGGCTTTGTGCACCAGCTCGCGCACTAAATCTTCGACGTCGCCGCCGACGTAACCGGTCTCGCTGAATTTCGTGGCGTCCGCTTTTACAAACGGCACTTTGATGAGATCGGCGATGTGTTTGATGAGATACGTTTTGCCGACGCCGGTCGGTCCGACGAGGATCACGTTTTGCTTGATGTACTCGATCTCCTGCGCCCGGTTCGGGTCCTCTTTCTCGAGCCGGCGCAGGTATTTGGCGTGGTTGTAATGATCGCAAACCGCAATCGCGAGCACCTTCTTCGCTTCCTCCTGCTTTATCACGAACCGATCGAGATGCGCCTTGATGTCACGCGGCAGCAGATTGAATTCGAATTCCTTGTGCTCGGTTTTCTCCTGTTTTTCTTCCTCCTCTGCTGTCGCCGCCTCGGGCTCGGTGATTGTCGCAACGGAGACGCGGTCCCCGAAGTTCTGTTTCATGAACTCGGTGATCTTGGCCTTCAACTCTTCCGGTGACGGAAATGGGGGTGGCGGCGGTGGGTTTTGTGTCATGTGACGGAAAAACATCGTGCCAAAGAACCCTAGTGGCAACGCTCCGTCTAAAGTCTGACCCTCACCCACGCCGTTCGTTCATCTTGGCTTTCCGTAGAAGCTTGCGCCAGCCATTCGTGCGCGAGCTGGTTGGCCGAGAAAGTGCAATCCGATCATAGCCCACTTCAGTTTTCAGCTGCGCCAAAAAAGGCGAGCGAAAGGCCAGCGCGATGAGCGGCGCGCAGTTGCAACCTCCAGTCCTCTTCGCGCCGCATCAAGTTCCGCCAGGAGATCGTCGTACGAACGAAAACGCTGCGTCGGGTCAGGTGCGATCATTCTCTGCAAAACACGCGCTGTCGGTGCAGAAACGTCCGGCGCCACAACCCGCAAATCGAGCGGATGCTGTTTTAGTTCACGCAACTCTATGGCGGAATTTGTGCCGGCTTCGATTGGCGGTTTACCGGCAATAGCATGAAACAGGGTCGCGCCAAGGCTGTAAATGTCGCTGCGAACGTCCTCCGATTCATTGCTCAATTTCTCGGGCGCCACATAAGGCGGCGTGCCCCAGATAACACGATCGCTGCGTTGGTGCTTAGTCGCGAGAGCGGCGAGGTCAAAGTCGCCAATTTTAACGGCCTGTTCATCGACAAAGAAAATGTTGGCTGGCTTCACGTCTCGATGGATCAAACCCTTCCGGTGGGCTGCGCGCAGTCCCCTCGCAATCTGAATCCCGATCTCGAGCACCTGGTGTTCCGGCAAGCGGCCCTGCGCCTCCATTAGATCATCGAGACTTCCGTGCTCGATCAACTCCATCACCACGTAGAATTGGCCATGGTCCGTCCCCAGCGAGAATATCTGCACGACGTTTGGATGATTCACAGAAGCCGCGATGCGCGCGTCCTGTTGGAACCGGGCGTTGTGGTCCTCTTCGCCACCAAGATCTCTGCGCCACAACTTCAGCGCCACGTACCGCTCCAGATGCGTGTCGCGTGCCTTGTAAACCGTACCCATGCCGCCAGCGCCAAGCGTCTCCACCACGACAAAATGATTGAAGGTCCGTTGTATCAAATTTTTTTGTCCGCAATTGCGACAAATCACGCGCGCCAGCGGTTCGTAACCACCGGCATCGAGTACGGCGCCGCAAACCCAGCAGGCCTGGGTCATCGTGGCAAGGCTCCTTCAATCGACATGGAAATCGACTGTAACATTAGCGAAGTTGCTAGCAAAAGAATGGCCGTGGCGAGTTGAAAACGACAAGCGAAACATCCACAACGTTCAAATTCGTCGTGCCAAAGGAGCATGCCCGGATGAGGCTGGATCTTTTTCTGGCCAAGGCGCTTCCGGAATTGTCGCGCTCTCGGATCCAGCAATTGATCCGCGCCGGATTCGTTCGTTTCAATGGCGGGACCACGCGAGCTCACCACCTTGTGCGAACGGGCGACAAGATTGAAGTGACTCAGCCCCCACCGCAACGGATCGAGACCAGGCCGGAACCGATTCCGCTGCAGATTCTCTACGAAGACGACGACCTGATCGTCATCAACAAGCCAGCCGGCATGACAGTTCATCCGGGCGCGGGTCAGCGCGAACACACGTTAGTGAACGCGCTACTGCACCACTGCCCGAAGCTGTCGGGCATCGGCGGAAAAGCACGGCCCGGGATCGTGCACCGGCTTGATAAGGAAACCAGTGGCTGTCTTGTCGCAGCAAAAAATGATGTGGCACATCGGGAATTATCGAAACAATTCGCCGCGCGCACCGTGGAAAAGATTTATCTTGCGCTTGTGGCCGGAAAATTGCTGACACAAACAGGCGTGGTTGAAGAGAAAATAGGACGTCATCCCGTCCATCGCCAACGAATGAGTGTGGCCTCACCGCGCGGGCGCGTCGCGAGAACCGAATATCGCGTTGTCCGTTCGAACGAAAAGGCAAGTCTAATTGAATGCCTCCTGCACAGCGGCCGCACACATCAGATCCGCGTGCATCTCCATCATCTCGGTCATCCCGTGTTGGGCGATAAAATCTACGCGCCACGGTTCGCAAAAGACTTTCCGAGGCAAATGCTGCACGCGTGGAAGCTTGGGTTCCGTCACCCGCGCACTGGCGATTGGAAGAATTTTAAAGCTCCATTGCCTCAGGATTTGAACGAAGCGATCGCTGCAATAGGACTGTAAATCTGGGTACCGGATTTGGGCACTCACTACGTTGCGTGTGCGTGGTTACTCGCCTGCGCCGCTATCAGCTCGCGGTACCATTGCACTGGCAAGCATCGTTTGCACAACTTCGCCGCGCTGGTTGGTGGTCACGTTGCGCAGACGAATGATCCCGTAACCAGGCCGGGAGCGGGAGGGACGCACGTCAAGAATCTCCGTCTCGACCGTGAGTACATCGCCTGGTCGCACCGCATTGGGCCAGCGCAACTCATCCACACCGAGACCGATCGCGCCCTCCGCGAAGTTCAGTGTTTGCACAAACAGTCGCATGGTCATCGCCGCAGTGTGCCAGCCGCTGGCAATCAGTCCTTTGAAAATCGTTCGCTCAGCACGCCTGCGGCTGAGATGAAACATTTGTGGATCAAACCTATGGGCGAACTCGATGAGCTTCTTCTCCGTCACGCTCGACGGCTCAGATTTGAACCGATCACCTATTGTCAAATCGTCGAAGTAGCGCTCCTTCATTACGGCGAAAACGACAGCATTGATGCGCCATCGCGCACGACTGAGCAATAAATAAATGCTTGCTGTTGCGGTGGTGGCAGAATTCGGTTTTGTTTCCCGCACTTGAACGCTGCGCGAGGAGGCTCAAACTTCATCTCGTGGCCACGTTTCCTCTGCGCAGTCCTTCGGAGAAAGTCGGCGGCCTTTTTTATTTCGGCCGAATGCTCGACAAAATCCGGCAACACGCCAAAGACGAGTTGCCATCAGATTATCACGCAAATCTTGGAAAAGGCTTCGACGAAAAATGCGTGAGATTTCTCCGGGTGGATTACGATCAGCTGGTCGAGCGCGTGAAACAGGGTGGCACCGATGAGGAAATTTTGGATTGGTGCTTCACAGTCGGCCGCAAACCATCCGAAGACGATGTTTACCTCTGGAACGAATTCATGCGAAAGCGCGGCTGGAACGACGAAGTTTCGGAAATCGTGGAACGCCGGAAAGCAGAGGCGGGAATGTCCGACAGGTCCGATATTCAAACGTCATTCCAATTTATCGACGCCGATGAAGGGCGTCTGCCGAAGCCCGGGTAGAGTCGGTAGGCCGCGCAGTGCAGCGACGCAGCGTGCCGTCGCCACCGTTTCTATTCCTCCAGAGTATCGATTCGTTCGGCCAGATTAAAATCAAGCTCCGTTAAACCGCCTTTGCTGTGCGTTGAGACGGCCAGACGGACTTTGTTGTAGCGGATATCTATGTCGGGGTGATGTTCTTCCTCCTCAGCCACCTCGGCCACCCTGTCCACAAAATCGATCGCATCGACAAAATCATCGAATTCGAAAGTGCGCTCGATCTGGTTCTTCTCCAGTTCCCATTCCGGAATTTTCTTCATTCGATCCTTGAGCTCGCTTTGTTTGATCAAGTCAGCCATAACGGGACAACGAGTATCACCCGAAAATCGTTTTGCAACGGCAAATCGAGCGCTTAAAAATCGAGTATTCGGCGAAGATTTTTGACCGAATCGAAGACCTCTACTGCGCACTGCCGCGCTTGCTTCGAGAGCCGTGACCAATCGCGCAGCACCTCGCGCACAGCCGACTCCGCCTCGGCAGCGGACCGGACAAAACGAAAGCCGTTTTTCGCGGGGAGATAACGTTGTGCGCTGGTGTCTTCGGTAATTACCGGACGACCCAACGCCAGAAAAGCCGCAGCGCGATCGCTAACCCAGCCGGTGCGCCACGCCACGTCAACCCCTTTAATCGCCGTAAATTCAGCGAGCGCGCTGGCGAGGTAGCGGCGATAAGCGCGAGCGGTGCAGGCGACCCGGTGCGGATCGACAATTTTCCAGCCGAGATGGCGCAGTCGTTCTCGTTCGGGATCTTCCGCAGCAATGTTCATCGCGAGCTCAAACCGCGCCTCCGGCACACGCGCTGGAAGATTGAGGTAGGGTTCGAAGGCGAATCTTTTCGATAGATCGGGAAATTCGCCCGCAACTTCCACCGCCCCACCCCAATACCATTGACCCACCGTCGTGAATTTCCGCGATCGCGGGCGCGGTTGCGACGCGAAAAACTCCATGTCCACGAGCGGATAAAATGTTTTCCAGTTAAGATCCTGTAGAGGCAGGCGTGTCGCCTGCGATGACGAACCAGCAGCCGACACGGCTGCCACCACAGGTTTCGGCAGCTGACAATCGTCTCCGTGAACGTTGAGTCCGATCGTCCAGAATTCGTGGTGATAGGACTGCCCCAACTCCATCTTCGTCATCCAATAAAAGATCTCGCTCGGATCGAGATCGCAAAAAATGCGCCGCTCAAATTTCAACAATAGCGGCGGATGAATTGAATACGCGAGGTTGAGTAAAACATTTGATCCGCCGAGGCGCTCAATGAGCTCACGTTTGGAAATCCCGACACAATGCTCTGAGTCCAACTCGTGCACGTCGGAAGCTTGCTGCTGGTAGAGCAAGCAATACCGCCCGGCCAATCCATGCGCCTGCAATTGCCTCTGAAAATTCCGAATCTTTGACTGGTCAGCCAGGACATTGTCCGTGCCCGGCAAGAGTTCCAACCAGATCGCATCGAGTTTCAGTCGGCGTAAACCGAGCATCCATTGCAGCGGAACGGAAAAATTTCCGCCGCCCTCGCGATACTTCGCCGCAAATCCGCAGCCGAGGAAGATTGTCACGCGAGCAGAATCGTCGTTCTGCTCGCGTGCTCAAGACTGAAGCTTCGCGATCTTAGAAGATCTTGCCGTGCGGCAGATGCGGTTGTCCACAATTTTGATGACCGGTGCAAAATCCGCCGTTCGGGATCGGGATAATCGAGCCGAGGAATTGCGGCTGCTGCCGCACATTTAACGCCTGCTCCAACGCGTAGCCGAAGCCGATTAGCTGCGGTTCGTGCAGGAAATTCTGATGTCGAACTCGGTCGTAACTTTTTAGAGCGCTATTTGACCGTCCGGCCGTTCGTCCACAAATTAACGGACTTTCTCTCGAGCGCCCGTAGATCAACTGGATAGAGCATCTGACTACCGGAGCGACACCGCTCCGACGGTCGGGTAACGGTTGCTACGACGCTTGCTACGGATCTGTCACGCCCCAAGCGGTTCGTCGAAATCACTCCCAAGACTCGTTACAAAGCGGCCAAATTTGTTACGACGAACGAAGAGCCGTTTTAGGCAGCGCAGACCAAAAAGGCTTTGCCCGATCTTCAAAAAGTAAAGAGCCACTCCAATCTTTTTCCGATTGAGGGGAGGCTGCGGACACCGTAATCTGCGTATGTGACGGAGTCCCCCGCTGTGCTCGCCTTGGCTGACGATGCCGTGTGGTTCTGCCTCAGGGCTGAACCCAAGCGAGAGCATCTGGCGGCGACCGGGCTGCGGCGTCGGTTCGGAATCGAGTGCTTATCGCCCCGCTTGCGTTTTCGCAAGCTGACCCAGAGAGGCCCAATATGGTTCGTGGAGGCAATGTTTCCCGGGTATTTGTTTGTGAAATTTGTCTATTCCACCCAGCATCGCGCGGTTGAAAGCTCCCACGGAATCCGGGGAATCGTCCGTTTTGGAGATCGCCTGGCAACCCTTCCGGAAAATACCGTCATTGCCCTTCAGTCAAAGGCGGGTGCCGAAGAAGTCGTCACGATCGATTCCTCGCTGAAAATTGGCCAGCCGGTTCACATCATAGAGGGGCCTTTTCAAGGACTCGAGGTGGTAGTCACCCAGCTTTTGCCGGCAAGAGAACGGATCCGGGTGCTGCTCGAGTTTCTCGGTCGGCCGATGGAAATGGAAGTTCCTGCGGGAAAAGTGCTCCCCCTCTAAGCGAACATCCGGTACAAAACACAAAGTGGCCGTCCAGAGGAACGGGCCACTTTGCTCCCCCCAGCTAGCTTCACGAGGACCGGGACGCTTCGCTGGAAAACTGTTTGCTTAACTGGTCTTTAGGTAACGCCCAACCATACCCAGCGCGCCGAGCGCCATGCCGAGCAACATCACCGTCGCTCCGCCATCGGGGACGACACCGCCGCTCTCAGCAGCGAAACCGGTAAAAGTTCCGTTTGCATTTGTTATAGATACGTGAGCTGCCGCATCGTAGCCAGAGCCATTGTTGCCGAGGACGTCAGATGCACTAGTCCACAGGGTAGTGCTCGTGTTCGTCACGGTGAAAGTAATTGTGGTGACTCCGGCACCGGAACCGCTGTTGGTATTGATCGTTACATTAAACCGCCCCCATCCGTCTACTTGTTGTAACCCAGGATACTGAGCGGTGAAACCCGTGGTGACATTGCTTACGGAAAAGCTATTCGAGTTGACGAAGACAGCAGCGGCCGACCCGTCTATAAAGGTATAATTTCCCGAGGCGGTGAAGGTGATGGTGGCCACCTGACCGGTCAAAGACACTTCCACCGTACCAAAAGGCCCGCTGAAGCCGGATCCGAGGTTCGAAACATTAAGTGTGGATGAGAATGTAGTTGTGTCGGCTTTGGCTTGTTGAAGGCCTAGACCGGCGATGGCGATTAACGCTGCTGCGATGTATTTGATTTTGTTCATAGTGTTTACTCCTGTCGTAAATGAAGAAAGCAAGACCCTTGCCAGATCAGCCTGGGATGGGTTTACTAGATTTGGGCGTTAACACGTAATAGCCTGATTATAAGGCTGTTACGCCATAGAAATAATTTCATGATCTTCAAAGCTCGGAGGAAGGGCGGCGGTGCGAAAATTGTAAGGCTGGCCGACGCAGCCGCCAGCGACAGCCCAGATTTCATTCATAACCATCACGAGTTAAGGTGATTACAGCGCGCAATGTGAAAGCCGTCGGATTTCCGACGGCTTCGGGTTGCGGACATCTGCCAATGTTGTGGCCGCCTCGCTGCGTCGAGGCGTTCCTTGGAGAGCACGGCGACATAGCGCCGTGGCTACACCAGAGATTCTCCTTCTGCATGTCCGCGAGGGCGCGCTTGGCTTCGGTCGCCAAGGGCTCAGCGGCTCAGTTTGGCGGGTCCGTAACGCACGGCCGTTAATGCCGCCTTACGGCGCGTGGATAGCTTTGCGGGCCTGGTAGATTTTGATGTGTTCGCGGATGTCGGCGATCACAAGCGGCTCATATTGCACGGCGGCGGGAAGCGTCAGCCCTTCCTGCGCGGCTTCCACGGCGCGTTTGAAATCGCCGGCTTCGGCGTAAGCGGCGGACAGTGTGTCGAGATAGGACGCGATGCGACGGTGCGTTGCGCCGACGCAGAGTTCAGCCAGCTCGACGGCTTTTTTTCCATCGCGCAATTTCGGATCAAGGTCGGTCGCGTACGTCCACGCGAGGCCGTTGAGCGCATCGAGATTTTCTGGTTCGAGAGCGAGCGTGTGTTGGAAAAGCGTTTCGCTGTTTTTCCAAAAGCTCAACTGCCGCGCGGTGAGCGCGGACAGAAACCCGAGCGCCGTTACGCTCGCGATGGCGCAGACCCGGCGCGGGAGAATTTCCGCGACGCTCCACGCGATGATGATGAAAATGCCGACCGACGGAATGTAAGTGTAGCGATCGGCCATCGCTTGACTGCCGACCTGCACGATGGCGATGACCGGTACGAGCGTGCCGAGATACCAAAACCAGCCGACTAGAAAAAATTTGCGACGCGCGCCGAATTGGACGACGGCGATCGTCAGGGAAACCAGCGCGAGAGCGGCGAGCGAGATCGCAAGCGCATCGAGATCGTGGCTGGCGCGATAGGGCACCATGAGTCGCGCGGGCCACAGTAAAATGCCGAGATAGCGCGCGTACGAAATTACCGCGTTGCCGAACCGCGCGTAAATCGGCATGTATTCGAGCGGGATAACGGCGCCGCCCGATTTTTGCACGATGAACCTGACAATACACAAACTGGCCGACAACGCGAAGAGTGGAATTTTTTCCACTACGAGATGCCGCAGTTGCGCCAGCGCGCGAAGGCGTTCCAGCGGCCAGTAATCGAGCAGCAGCAACACAAACGGAAGCGTCACGAGCATCGGCTTGGCCATGAGTCCGAGCGCGAAAAAGAGCGCGACAAATCCGAAGGGGCGCGCGCTCGGTTGCTCGGAGTGGCGCGCGTACGCGAGCAAAGTGAGAAAGAAAAAAAATCCACTCAACACATCCTTGCGCTCGGCGATCCATGCGACCGATTCGACGTGCGCGGGATGCCACGCGAACAGCGCCGCGACCGTCGCGCTCGGCCACGGCCGGCGCGTCATGCGCAGCAGCGCGAGAAACAGCAACACGGAATTCGCCGTGTGCAACAGGATGTTAACGAGATGCTGCGGACCGGGACCCGCGCCGAACAACTGCTGGTCGAGCATGTGCGAGAGCCACGTGAGCGGATGCCAGTTGCAGGCGTAGCTGCTGCGGAACGCCCACGCGATGCCGGCCGGCGTGATGCCGCCGGCCAGATGCGCGTTGTCAATCACGTACATGTCATCGTCGTAATCAACCTATCCGTGCCACGCCGCGGGCACGTAGAGCAGCAGTGTCAGGATCGCAAGCGTGATCCAAAAATGCCGCGCGGCCGGCGTGGCGGGCGGCGATTCGTTCCGAACGCGGGAACGCTCTCGTTTCCGACGACGGCGAGCTCGGCGGGAAGACGTGCGCATCTTAATTTTCGAAGTGCTGGGCGGCTCAGCTTTGTCTCGTTAGATGTTGTCCGCTGTGCCAGAATGCATACGCAGCTAAAGGCATCTCTTGTATTGCACGGCGCGATTATTGTCGGGATGACGCTTCCTGGATCTGGTCCGGCCTTGTGCATTTCCTTCGCCGGTGTGCTGAACTTTGTTTGACACAATCCATAAGATGCGGGCGAGTCCAACCCCTTGCCCGCACTCTTACATGTCATGCCGTCTCATAAACCATCTGCACGGGCTGTAGCCATCTCGCTGTGTCGAGGCGCTTCGGAGAACATGGGTTGGAGCCGCCTCGGTGCGTCGAGGGCGCTTTGGGATTTTTGGTTCGGGCAGCACGGCGACAAGTGCCGTGGCTACAAGTGCGTTAAGGCCGTCTCGGAAGAGCACGGCGACATAGCGCCGTGGCTACACCAGGTTACTCCTTCTGGAGATCCTCGAGGGCGCGTTTTGCCTCGGTCGCGAAGGGCTCCTGGAGCCCATCGGTCAAGGCTTGGTTAAGGACTCCGCGTGCCTCGGTCTTTTGTCTGGCTTGGAGTTGGGACATTCCCAGGTAAAACAAAGAATCGGCACCGAGTGACTTTTTCCGACCACTTTCTTGTAGCAGTTGGATTGCACGCGGGTATTCCTTTTTCTCGTAACTCAAGCGCCCGAGAAGCTCGGCCAACTCTGGATCATCCGGGAATGTTTTGCGTGCTTTTGTGGCGAGGTCGTACGCAGTAGCAACTGTTGATTGGTCTTGTGCATACAACGCGGCTAGGCGTTTCTGTGCCGGGGCGAAATCGGGGAACCGTCGCAAGATGTCGTCGTACATCTGCGTTGCCGCCTTTATCTGACCGTGCTGCACATCTAACGCCGCCTGGGCCATCAATGCCGGCACGTACTCGGGATTCGCTTCTAATTCTTTTTGAACGTCCATCTCGGCGGCCACTAATTGTTTCGGATTTTCGTGCAGCATTGTGAAAGCCAGAAATTTCTTGGCGTCTGCAGCCTGGGCGGAGTCAGTATTGTTCGCGAGGACTTTTTGCATTGCATCTCGAGCTTCATTCACTTTTCCCAGGCTATAAGCCGCCCACGCCAGATCGTGCAGGAGCGCGGGATCGTTTTGGCGCTGGCGAGCGGCTTCCTGCAGAAGGCTGTAGGCCCAGGTGAGATTGCCACTTTCGTACGCAATCTTCCCGACAATGGCAGCGATCCCGGAATCGTCCGGCGCAAGCTCCCGCGCTTTCTTCGCGTAAGCGAGAGCTTTCTCCTTTTTCTGGAGCGGGCCGGCGTTGAGTTGGGCAAGCTTGGTTACGACAGTGGTCAATTTGGGATTGATATTCAACGCCTGCTCAAAAGCTGCGGCCGCCTTGTCTGACGCACCTTGTTTTTCGTAAGCTTCCCCGAGACGCATCTGGACGATGACATCGTTAGGCCGCTCCTTGGCCATCGCATCGAGTTGTGCGATGGGTAGTCCCGCGCTGCCCTCGAGCAAAGCGAGACGACGTTTGCTCTCGTCCTTGTCCGGGAAATCCTCGGTTGCGCTGAGAGCTTTTTTGAAGGCGGCTTTGGCAAGGTCGGTCTGGCCCATCATGTAGGCAGTCATGCCAAGGTGGAATTGAATCTCGGGGTGATCGCCAGCTTTTTGAGCGCTCTCCTGAAGAATTGGCAAGGCTTGCTGATAGTCGCCGCGTTTGTAAAGGATCCAGCCAAAGGTATCGCCGATTGAAGCATCCTGCCCCTGCAACTGACGGGCTTTACTCGCCAGCTCGTAAGCCTTGTCGAGATTGTTCAGGTGCTCGGTATAG
This sequence comes from Candidatus Udaeobacter sp., assembly GCA_035258625.1. GTDB lineage: Bacteria > Verrucomicrobiota > Verrucomicrobiia > Chthoniobacterales > UBA10450 > Udaeobacter. The sequence goes on from DATFXC010000229.1 coordinate 17,558, forward strand.
AGATAAGCGAGGTTATTTAACGCTGGAACGAAGTTGGGCTGGGTCGTGAGAAGCTTCTCATAGACATCACGCGCCTTTGGGTAATCCTTCATCCGCTCATAGACCAGCGCCAGGGTCAGGAGCGCCGCCTTGTTGTTTGGCGTCTCGGAGAGCAATGCCTGTAATTGGTCAACCGCCTGGGGAAGTTTGTTCCTCACCACATAACTCCGGGCCAGCATATCGACGCCGGCCACAAAATTAGGATCGAGCTCTAGCGTCCTTTGAAGCTCTGCCTCGGCTGCATCCCATTTTCCTTCCGCGACCAGGATTTTTCCCTCAAAAAAGTGCGCAGCCGGAAGATTGGGATTTTTTTCGAACTGACTCCGTATTCTCTGCCGCGCTGCGTCGAAGCGCTTCTCTAGCAAGTCGACCTCGATAAGTAGTTCGATCGGCTGCAAGTTATCGGGCGCGAGCTGGGCGGCTTTTTCGAATGCCTGGCGCGCTTCGTCATACCTTTTAACCTGACGATGGGTCAGGCCGAGCATGATCTGGAGCTGTGGATCGTTCGGGGCAAGCTGGGCCTGGTTCTCAAGCACCGCGGCAGCATCGTCAAATCGATCGAGTGAGCCATAGGCTGCGGCCAGGATCAATGCGGCATTCTTTAGGTCGGGGCGTCTTTGCAATAGGCGGTTCAGCGGTTCGATCGCCTTGTCACCATGACCGGTGGCAGCATTGATCTGGGCGAGCAGCAGAACGGCATCGTCATAGTTCGGATTGATTGAGACGGCCTGGTCCAATACCACGGCTGCCTGGTTCATAGTGTTATTTTGAAGGTAGGCGCGCGCCAATGTATATTTGAGGAAGGGCACGTCCGGATTGGTTTGGTCGAGTCGCTCCAAAACTTCCACGGCCTTTTTCGTGTCGCCCTTTGCCAAAAGAACATCGCCTTGCAGTCTGCGACCCTCCATGTATTTCGCGTCGCGACCAAAAACATTTTCAAGAAGCGAGAGGGCCTCGTCGTATTTCTTGTCCTTATAGGCAAGTTCGGCCAGCCAGATCCAGCCCGGGAGGTAATCGGGCCCCTGCTTCGTCATTTCGGTGGCAACCCTTCTTACTTCGTCTGCATCACCCATGCCCCATTTGAACTCGACATATTTAAAGCGCTCAATTGATCGACCCGGCGCAAGGTCTGCGGCTTTCTTGTACTCTTCGCCCGCTTGTTTGAAGTCTTTTCGGGATAGATGCAAATTTGCCATCGCCAGATGCGCCTGGGACGAATTAGGATCGGCAGCCAGCGCCTGTTGGAGTGCGTTGACGGCTGTAGACAGGTCGCCCCCGCTGAAAGAGAGATTCGCCGCGGCAAGGTAGAAAGAGACGTCGTTCTTTTTGGGGAATTTCTGGAGTTGTTCCTCGGCGGCCTTAAAGTCTTCTTTGCTTCGCGCTGCTTCAGTGAAAGTGATAATGGCATCGCCATTGTCCGGGACTTGCTCGAGGATTTTAAGCGCTTCTCTTTTTGCGTCGTCAAAGCGTCCCGTGGCCACGTAACAACGGGCCAGCCGTACGCGATTTTGAATGTTCTTTGGGTCCAGCTCACTCGCCCTCTGTAAAAACGCTCGGGCGCGGAGCGGTGCTCCGTCGTCCTGCCACATTGCTCCGAGTCTCTCAAAAGCGAGCGCGTTTTGAGGTTGCAGCTGGATTACCTTAAGGTAGCTCACCTTGGCTTTGTCGTAGTCACCTGCTTTGAAATAATTATCAGCCTCACGCAGGAGGTGCGTTTTTCTGGCTTCCTTGGAGCAGGCAGTACCGAGGAAAATGGCCAGAGTGATCATTACCGTTCTAAACAGGATTTTTGTTTGCATGTTGAGGAGGATTTCGATGTTAGTTGACAGTTGTAGTAGTGCGCTCTTTGGGGATGCTGAGTTTCTCCATGAGCTCATAAAGGGTCGGCCGACTGATCCCGAGGTCAGCAGCAGCGGCAGTAATTCTGCCGGCGTGTCGCTTCAGCGCTTGCTGGATCAAGTCGCGTTCCACTTGCTCGCGCGCTTGTTTTAGCGTCCTTGCAGACGAAGCCGATACGCCGTCGCGCTCATCCAGCTCAAGATCCTTTGCGGCCACTCGGGAACCACTCGCCATGATCACGCCGCGCTTTACTCGGTTTTGCAGCTCGCGGACATTGCCCGGCCAGGAATAGCGGGCGATTGCACGCAGCGCGTCGGGCGCGAACACCACATTCCTGCATCCGTTTTGGGCGGCATACCTTTGCAGAAACTCGCGCGCCAGAAATACGATATCGTCGCCTCGCTCACGAAGCGGCAGCAGCCGGAGCGTAACAACCGCAAGGCGAAAATATAAATCCTCACGAAATTTTCCATTGTCGATCATTTGTTTTAGATCGGCATTGGTGGCGGCGACTAACCGCGTATCGACTTGGATTTCCTGCCTTCCACCCACTCGCTGCAAGCGCTGCTCCTGAAGAAACCGAAGCAGCTTTACCTGAATGGCCGGTGGGAGCTCACCAATTTCATCCAGAAAGAGCGTACCCCCACTGGCTGTTTCCAGCAGACCTTTGCGCTGAATGTGAGCCCCGGTGAACGCGCCTTTTTCGTGACCGAACAGTTCGCTCTCCAACAGATTCTCGGGAATGGCGTTGCAGTTAATGGCGACAAAAGGGCCGTCCTTGCGCCCGCTGCGGCGGTGAATTGCGGCTGCCGCCATCTCTTTACCAGTGCCGCTCTCTCCCAGCAAGAGCACCGGAACATTGGTTCCGGCGACCTTGCGAATAAATGCAAAGACTGACTGCATTTGTGGACTGATGCCGAGCATGTCCTCGAACATTTCCGAGTGTCGCCTTTGTTCTAATTCGCGGTACTCTTTCTCGAGGTCCACGACGTGGATGCATCGGCGAAGGAGGAGTTTCAGTTCCTCCATCTCTACCGGTTTGCACAGAAAATCGTAGGCGCCTGCGCCAACCGCCTGGATTGCATTTCGTTTCTCACTTTGTCCGGAAACAACGATCACCTTGGCCGTGCAATCGATCGCGAGTATGTCGGATAACACTGCCAGTCCTTCATCGCACTCATTCGGGTGAGGTGGCAGACCCAAATCAAGCAACGTCACTGCGGGCGAGTTTGCTTGCAAAGCTTCGACTGCGCCTTTTCGGTCTTCGGCGAAGCACACATCGTAATCCTGGCTTAGCGCCCATCTCATCTGAGTGCGGATCGCCTCGTCGTCGTCCACAATCAGCAATTTCGCTTTCATGCGGTCCGATGGTTGAGAGGCAACATCACCCGGAAAGTCGTGCCGACGGCGGGCTCGCTATCGACTGTAATTCGTCCCCGATGCGCTTCGACAATCATCTTGGATTGAAACATGCCAATGCCCAGTCCCTTCTTCTTTGTGCTCTGAAAGGGACGGAAAAGCGACGACTTCAGGAACGTTTGGCTCATTCCGCACCCATTGTCGCTGATCGAAACGACTGCCCAGTTATCGTTTTGCGTCGTCTCAATTCTTATCTCCCCTTGTGAGCCGACAGCGTCGTGAGCATTCAGAAGTAGATTGGTGATTACGCTGCTGAATTGCTCGCGATCCAGCCTTAGCTTTGGCTGCAGACGAAGGTCTTTGATGACGTTCATGTTTGCTGTGCCGTTTAAGGCCTTTAGCGCGTCATCAATGACCAGATTGAGGTCTACTTCCGCGAGATTGAACTCGCGGTGCCTCAACGCGGTAAGGCGGCTGATCAACTGATTAATTCGGTTTGCGGTATCTCCAATCCCGCGCAGCGTGTCGCTGCGAAAGGCCGGATCATCAAAATGGACGGGTAGATTTCGAAGCGTTAGACTCAGCGTCGAGGCGACGTTTTTAAGGTCGTGTACGAAGAACGCAGACATCGCCTGAAACGCTTCCAGTTCTTTTCCCCGCGCGATCTCGTCTGTGAGCCGAACGTTCAGCAGGCCCACAGCAATCTGGTCGCCCATACACTTCAGCAGATCCAACTCTTCAACCGTGTAGGGCGTACCACCGACGCGATCTGCCAGGATAACAAACCCAATACAACGATTCCCAGCGCACAACGGCACACAAACCGGATTCCCTCCCGTGCGAAACTGACTCAAACTGACTTGTCTCAGTCCCTCGGCATAATCGCCTTTAGCCTTTTCCAAATCGAAAGGCTTGGTAAGCATTCGAATGCTTGCGAAATTTTGGTCCACCTTTGGAAGCATTTCAGTGGCGTCCCGTTCTGACTTGGAGGTGGAAGCCGCAAACGCCAGTCGGTCTTGTTCGTCAAGCAGCCAGATAGAGACCGATAGAACGGTGAACGTTTCAGAGATCAATTTCGCCGCCGCCGCGCACAGTCCGGACTGATCGAATACATTAGACATGGATTGCGTCACGCGCGTCCATATTTGCCGGAAATCATACTGCGGCCTTTTAAAATGGCGGCTGACAAT
>DATFXC010000230.1:0-4010 GCA_035258625.1 Candidatus Udaeobacter sp.
GACGCATGGGTATTTCGTGCCCGAGAGCGAGACAAGACGCGGCGCTCACCATGCGCTGGTTGAGAAGCTGGCCGGGCTGGAGGTGGGAGAGCACCGAGAACCGTTGGTGGCCAAATCCATTGAGGCAATCGCTGAGACGCCTGCTGAGAAAATCATCATTTCCTCGGAGGCTTTGGAGGGACTGCTGCGAAACCGACAGCAGACCGAAACCTTCTTCAATCGAGTCCGGGAACTGAACCTCGAGCCAAAACTTATCTTGTTCCCGCGAAACCAGCCGCAGTGGATTAACTCGAGCTATGCTAGTACGGTCAAAAGCTTTCGGCGGTCTGACTCATTCCAGCCAGGCGTGCTCGGGTTCGCTCGATCGGTTGACGCCAGGTTTTCGCGTTGGATCAACTTGGCAGAGACATACGGCGCGGAACTCATCGCGCGGCCGTTCAGCAGACAAACCATCGCTCTCGGTGTCATACCAGAGTTTCTTGGGTGCATCGGGATCACCTCTTCAGAGTTTCGAGATCGTGAGGTCCGGCGCAATGAAGCCGTGGGACCATTTACAGTCAGCGTTGCGCGCGAGGTTTTGCGCTCGATAGGCAAGGAGTTGACGTGGCTTCAGGCCAAGAAGTGCAAGATAGAACTCGCTGAACACCTTCGCCAAAACCGAATGGTCGACGCCGGGTACTGCGGCCTAACCACCGCGATAGCGCGAGACGTCGAAGAAGAATTGCGCTCTGACAATGACGCGTTTGCACAACGAGTCTGGGGCAAATCATGGGCCGACGTTTTTGCCGCTGACGTCACTGAGGAATTCGAGCCTAACGACTTCGAGATTCGCCGGCCAGACTGGTTCACGGCCCGAAGGCTGCGGCGGGCGATCCACGCAATGAAGACTCTCGCCGATGAGGTACTCAAGGATCCTGCCTTAGCCGTCGACGCGGCTTGGAACAATGTAGCGCACCGAAGTGGGTTGGTTTCAAGAGAGTAGATCGAGAATTACTGCGAGCGCAGTTGAAACAACACGTCGGATAACCTCGAAGTAATGCGACGAATCTTCATCCTGCTTGTGATTCTTGCCATATCAGCCGCTTTGTTCGTGGCGCTCTGGATTTTTCGCGGACGCGAAATCTCATCGTTCATCGATCGCTACTGGACGGTCGAAACCCAGTCTGTGCCGATCCACTCCATTAGCTACGAAGGCAATGGTAGCGGCGGTATTCTCATTCTGAACGAGATCAGCTTAAGTCTTAACGAAGTCAGCCCAGGTTTATCGCTGAGTATTGGATCAACAAAGGACAACCAACTTGCATTAGCGAGTAGCGGAAAGGTTTTCGCTTTCGGACCGCTGACATCTACCGCCGAGAATAGCAGCGAGCGTCTTGCTGCTCTGCTGAGTGCGGGCGATCAGGCCTCCCTTGCGACGCGTCACAGCGTTCTCAGTTGGCCGACGCTACTGGATTTAAATTTTATGACTGGTCAGTCGCCGTCATGGAAGCGGCACATTTACTATGAGTTTCGATGGAAGAAATCAACCGGGACGAACCTGGAAATGCTTTGGCGTTACGAACAATTCTTCTATCCCCACAATGGCTGGGCCAGCGGATTCATGACGCGCCAAGGTTCCACGGGGCTGATCCGGGTAGGCATCAACGAGTGACAGACTACGTGGTGATGGTTCCTTGAGTACCGCGCGCTTCGTTGCATCATTTTGCCGTGCGACTTTCGCAAAAATTCCAAAAGCTCTTTACCCGCGACGCGGCAGATAGCTTGTGGGAGCATGCTGGTCGTTGGACGCATCCCGTAAGTTCGCGACGCATCCTCGCCACGATTAATCGAGCGGAACTGGTAAGACTGCGCGAGCTTTATCCCTATCGGCCGAACGCGCGAAAGATCAATGTGTACGAGGACGCCAACTACTGGGTTGGCGTCAATGTAAAGCGTGCGCAAGACCTCTGGCTTGACCGCTCGCCGCCGCTCCACATCCTGGATCTTGGCTGCGGACCCGGTTATTTTCTCTACCTCTGCCGACTTTTCGGCCACGAAGGTCTTGGACTGGATCCCGATGACGAACCTTTCTTCCGCGGCACGACCAAGCTGTTCGGCGTTAGCCGCGTCGTCGCGCGCATCAATGCACAAACCCCTTTGCCTGACCTGGGCAAAAAATTCAATCTCGTTACTGCGCATCGCGTCTGTTTTCATCGTATATCGCGCACAGAAAACGGCGAATGGGTCGAATGGAAAAGTGCGGACTGGGAATTCTTTATCAACGACATCCGGACAAGATTTCTCAAACCTGCCGGGCGTCTGCTTTTGGAATTCAATCGGCGAGCGGATGGCTCCTCATTTTTTACACCAGAACTGCGGGCGTTTTTCGAATCGCAAGGCGCGCGGATCATACGTTGGAAAGCGCTGCTAGCGGCAGATCCCGCGGAACGCCCTCGCTTCAAACAAATCTAAAATTTGCGGGGGCAGGCCCTTCGCCTGCCACGCTGGCAACCCGAGCGGCTGCCCTACAATCGGCGGCGCTGAGCACTCACAATTTCCAGTCCGTGCAATTCCAGCCCAGCAGGTGCTCCACCTTGGCAATGTCTTCCGCGAACAAGTTGTAGAGGAAAACACGTTCCTCCCAGTTCATCGCCCGCTCGTATGGCACAATGTTTCTGTCTTTGTTGCGAACGGAACGCATAGGTTTGCGCCCAAGGAACGAGAAGATTGCGGCGAGCGTTTCGCGCTGGTTCTTTTGAAAATCTTCGAACTTTACGATCGTCACTTGCTCGCGTGGAAAAAATTTGAAGACGCGCTCGAGTTGGCGTCCATAAAACCCTCGCTCGAGATAGGCAAAACGGCGCGCTTCAGTCGGCGGCGCTCCGGCTATGCGCGTTTGTTCTTCTCGTACGGCGTCGAAGAAATCCAGCGGCTCGCGACCTCTGTATCGCTGCATGTTCCAGTGAGCAAAAGCGCGATCAACCGGGTTCCGCAGAAGGATCAGCAACTTGATTTTTGGATTGTAAGTCCAAATCCGCTGCATCGCCGGCTCGTGATAGAGATAACTGGGCGTGCAATCACCTGCGATGGTTGAAGGAGCAAGGGGCGGATAATGTTTGTGCAGTTGCTCATAATCGGGCTCGGTAAAGAACATCGCGTCGTTGTCGAAAAAATGCATTTCCTGCTGGTCACCCATGTTGATGTCCGGATGTCTGCTCAAAAAATAGTGCAGCGCGGTTGTCCCGGATTTTTGCGCGCCAGCCAGAATGAAATCGAGGCGCTCAATTTTGCGACGCTTAGGTCGAAACATCGCTAAAATGTACATGCCAAGGGCTGCAGGGGAAGCTGTCAACTTCCCTTCAAATGTCCTTGCGGAACACCACAGTTGTCGCGTTTGCCCGTGCCCTTTATGATCCGCCTATGTTCAAGTGGCTTTGTCCGACGTTCCGCTGGTTAATTTTGCTCTTTATCGTCGGAATGACTACCTCCGCTCTTGCAGATGAAGGGATGTGGCTTTTCAACGCGCCACCGCTGAAACAGCTAAAAGAGAAATATCAGTTCGAGCCTGCGCCGCAGTGGCTTGAGCATCTGCAAAAAGCCAGTGTCCGATTCAATTCCGGCGGAAGCGGATCGTTCGTTTCGCCGAATGGGCTGGTGATCACGAATCATCACGTCGGCGCCGACACATTGCAGAAGATGGGTAGCGCGGAGCACAATTATCTGCGGGACGGTTTTTATGCAAAAACGCAGGCCGACGAAATCAAATCTACCGATCTCGAGCTCAACGTCCTGATGTCGATCGAGGACGTGACAGCGCGCGTCACTAGCGAAGTCAAACCGGGCATGACGAGCGATCAGGCTTCGATTGCGCGCAGTGCTGCCATCGCTGCCATTGAAAAGGAAAGCAAAGATAAAACCAGCCTGCGGTCCGACGTCATCACATTGTATCAAGGCGGCGCCTACCATCTTTATCGCTACAAACGGTACGACGACGTGCGGTTAGTTTTCGCGCCCGCGCAGCAAATGGCCTT
>DATFXC010000231.1:0-19482 GCA_035258625.1 Candidatus Udaeobacter sp.
GCGCGCATTGTCTCGTGAATGAGAGAAGCCGTTGCGAGCCAAAGAGGCAGGGGTGCCAAATGTGCAAGGACAGGGACCCAGGATGGTTCCTGAAAGGCAACGACTCCTCCCGGGCGAACCAATTGCGAAAACGAGCGCAAAACGACAACGGGGTCGGGAAGGTACATTAGAATAAAACGACCCACCGCCGCATCAAAGGATTCTCCGCCCGGGATTTCACTCACATCTGACTGCAAGAATTTTACATTGTGCAGGCCGACCTCAGCCACACGCGCCCGTGCCCTAGCTATGGACTTCGGGTCCCGCTCTACGCCTACCACCTCGCCCGAAGGACCCACCAGTCGGGCCGCTAACATGGCCACATCTCCAACCCCGGACCCAATATCCAGAACGCGCTGACCAGCGCCAATGCCCGCCTCACGAAACAATCTTTCGGTGGTAGGAGCAACACGTGCAGCTTGCCGGATTAGGCGCTCGTGCTCGGCATCCGTGTTGCCCAGCGGGTAATCAACGGAAGAAGAGCTCTTTGTCATTGTAGCTGACTGATCTCGGCGCCTTCGATCCGGGGAAACAGCGGCACCGGTTTGCCGACCACGTGCCCATCCGGCAATTTCCCCCACTCCGCATCTGCGAGTGAAAAGCGGTCTTCTTTTCCGCTAAATTCCATTTTCCAATTGAGTTGGTCGAAAATTCCATGTGCCGCTTTCGGCAACACCGGCGAAATCAAGATCGCAATGATACGGATCGATTCAGCGAGATGATAAAGAACGGCATCGAGTTGCTGAGCATTCTGTTTCTGTTTGGCGAGTTTCCAAGGCGAGGTTCGCTCGACCAAGACGTTGCATCTCTCCGCGATACCAATCGAGGTGTTTAAGGCAGAATGAATTAGAAATTCGCTCATCGCCTGCTCAAAGCCTCCTATCGCATTAACCACTGACGCAGCGTGATCTAAGAGCGGAAGGTACTCTGGCTTTTCCTGGTGTCCTTTCGCATCCGTCGGCAATTGCTCGAGCCGCATGAACATATCGAACTGTGTTTTATAGCCCGCGTCCGTTCTAAGCAATCCTGCCCGATATTTCTCTGCCATGGTCAATGTTCGATTGAGCAAATTGCCTAACGAATTTGCCAAATCGGCATTGTAACGTTCGATAAGTCGTTCCTCGGAGAAATCCGCGTCTTGGCCGGTGACGACGTCGCTCATCAAATAGTAACGCAGCGCGTCGGCGCCGTATTTGTCTGCAAGCACAAATGGATCGATGATGTTCCCCGCGCTCTTGCTCATTTTCGCGCCGCCAAGGTTCAACCAGCCATGAACGAGCAACTGAGGCATTTCGTTATCGGGAAATCCGATGGCGTGCAGCATGATGAGCCAGTAAATCCCGTGCGCGGGAACGAGAATGTCTTTGCCGATGATTTGAAGCGCAGGCCATTTATCACGGAAAATTGAGGGCTGAGAGTTGATGGTTGAGTGACTTTGATCGTAGCCAGCGAAGCTGATGTAATTCGTTAGGGCGTCGAACCAGACGTAAGTGACGAAATCTCTGTCGAATGGCAGTTCAATTCCCCAATCGAGTCGCGATTTCGGACGCGAAATGCAAAGATCGCCGCTGATTCTCTCAACGGCGTTGCGCAATTCGGTCTGACGAAAATCGGGAATGACCGCGTCTGTTCGATTGTTCAGATACTGCAGCAGCCATTCTTTGTGCTGACCTAGCTTGAAATAATAATTTTCTTCTTCACGGAATTCTATCTCCCCCCACTCCGGGCCGAATTCACCGTCGGGACCGCGTTCTTTCTCGGTGAGGAATTGTTCCTGGCGAACTGAGTAGTAGCCGGTCTGTTTGTCTCTGTAGATTTGCCCTTCATCGAACAGGCGCTGTAAAATTCCTTGAACAACTTTCTTGTGCCGGTCGCTGATTGTCTCCGCCCACTCGTCGTATTGCACGTCGAGTTTTTTCCCGAGATCGACAAACTTTTGTGAAATTCCTTTGACGAATTCAGCCGGAGGGACGCCCGCTTTCGCTGCGGACTGCTGGACTTTCTGTCCATGTTGATCGACGCCGGTAAGGAAAAACACATTCTCACCTTTAAGCCGGTGATAACGGGCAGTTACGTCGGCCAGCAACATTTCGTAAGCGTGCCCGACATGCGGCAACGAGTTCGTGTAATAAATTGCGGTGGTGATGAAAAACGTCTTCGGCATTTTGTGTATTATCTGTATCGGCAGTCTGTGACGGTCGCAAACGTCGGCAGTCACAGAGCGCCGCTACGATACGTGACAACTTTAGCCACGCGCCTGTGGCGCGTACAATTGGGACGGCCCACAGGGCCGTGGCTACATGTGATTAGCGCCAAAGGCGCGTAGCCACTTGGTCAGCCTTGGGCAACGCCCCAGGTTTTGATGTGACGCACAGCTCAAAGCGCTGAAAGCGCGATTCATTTCCCATTTTTGTGCGTCATAGCCGGATTGAATCGCGCTTTCAGCGCTTGTTCTAACGGGGTTCGGTATCCCGGGGCGATGCCCTAGACTGGCATGAACTTGCGCCGTTGGCGCTAAAGACATGACCGAGAGGCCATCCCCTCTTTACGACACCTTCATTTTCTTCCAAACGCCCTTTTCTTCCTTCCAGTTGTAAAGGGGTTTGCCGTTGATTTTGTGAACGGAAGTTTCCGTAACCGTCAGTTTGCCGGGCTGCACGATCATAAAGAAATCAATATCGTAAACTTTGCCGTCGGTGCCCTTCATATCGACACAGGCGAAATATTTGTCGCCGCCAAGACTCGAGAACCGGTCATCGTGGAGTTTGACCAGGTCGAGCGCGAGATCTTTACGCTGATATGGTATGTGAAACTTCTTGTCGGCGGATTTCGCGGAGTAGCCGCTGATGAACCTCTTTAGGCCGTCAGAAGCGTCGGACATAGTCGCTTCCGTCATGGCAGCTTGAGGTGCGCCTTTTGATGCCTGCGGCAGTTGTTGCGATTGGGATTGCTGTGGAGCCCTTGGATGTTCCTGTGCAGAGAGCCGTATAACCGGTGCAACAAGGAGTCCAACGAATACGCATGTGGCTAGTCGCGTAGTCATCAACCGCAGCATACGCTGTCAGCGCGAGAAAACCAACGCAGGCGAGATATTCCACATGCCGTGCACCTTAGCGCCGAACTTGACGGTCAAAATCAGGCAGGGTCTGTTTGAAGTAAATCGGGCGCAGTTTCCGATGTTGCCTCTCTGGAACGTCGCCGCTCTACCAAATCGTACAACAAGGGTAGGAGAAGCAGGGTAAGGAAGGTGGAACTAATGATCCCGCCGATGACAACTGTCGCCAGTGGGCGCTGAACTTCTGCGCCGGCGCTCGTTGAAAGCGCCATCGGAATAAAACCGAATGCCGCGACGGCTGCAGTCATTATCACTGGCCGCAGGCGCGTCAGAGAGCCTTCCAGTACAGCGGCGCGAACATCGCGTCCCTGTTCCCGTAGCTGATTGAAATAGCTAATCATCACGACACCGTTGAGCACGGCCACGCCCCTCAAGGCGATGAACCCGACAGCCGCCGAAATACTGAAGGGCATGTGGCGTAACCAGAGGGCGACGATCCCACCGGTGACAGCCAGTGGCACGCCCGAGTAAACCAGTAAAGCCTGCCGCACGCTGCCGAAGGCCATAAAGATCAGGACGAATATGAACGCGAGGGCGACCGGTACGACGATTGCCAGCCGCGCCTTTGCTTCGCGGAGATTTTCGAACTGGCCACCGAATTCGAGCGTATACCCTTCAGGCAACCGAACGAGCTCACGCACTTTGGCGTCGGCTTCCTGGACCCAGCTGTCAACGTCGCGTCCGCGCAGGTTTACCATCAACGCAGCACGTCGTTGCGCCGAGTCGCGCAAAATAGGTGAAACCGTTTTGACATATTCGACATCAGCGAGCTGACCAAGCGGAAGCATGCCGGAATCTCCCACTCGCACCGGCAGTGCCCGGACAACATCCAGATTCCGGCGATCGTTTTCGGAAAGGCGCACCACAATTTCGAAACGGCGATTGCCTTCGACCAGCATGCCGACGTTCTGCCCGCCTAGCGCGGCCGCGATTGTCTGGTTCACATCAGCCGCGTGAAGATTGTATTGCGCGAGCACATCGCGTTTAACTCGAATTTCCAGCATAGGAGCACGGCCGGTGGTTTCATATTCCACCTCGCCTTCTCCATCGCGCGTGCCAGGAATCTGTTCGAGCACCTCTTTCACTTCCGAACCGAGCTTCTCCAAAACGTCGTAGTCATTTCCGAAAATTTTCACCGCGATGTCCGCCCGAATACCCTCAAGCATTTCGTTGAATCGCATCTCAACCGGCTGCGCGACCATGACGCGCGCTCCCGGATTCAATGCTTCAATCTCTGTCGCGATGATTTTCGCCAGGTCGTCTTTGCTGATTGGATGATTGTCGATCTTGCGCCACTGGCTTTGAGGTTTGTAGTAGATGTAAAAGTCGCAATCACTCGGCGGCATTGGGTCGGTTGCAATTTCTGCGCTGCCGATCCGCGAAAAGACGTGCGTGATTTCAGGCACGCGGTTTTTGATTTCCTGCTCGGTCTTTCGCTGCTCTTCGATGCTTCGCTCAAGATTAATACTACTCGACCTGAACACCATCATGGTGAAAGCCCCCTCGTCGAGCTTGGGAATGAAGTCTGCGCCCAGCCTTGTGAAGATAAAAAGTGCAATGGCGAAAACTCCTACGGCGCCGAATATGACGAGCCATCGCAATCGCAGCGAAAGACGCAGTATCGGTGAGTAAATATTTTTAATAGCCCGGATGATCGCGTTGTCGCGTTCCGCGATATTGCCCCGCAACAAGAATGAGCAGAGGGCTGGCATTAACGTTAAGGCCAGCACTAACGATCCACCGAGTGCCAGCATCACGGTCAATGCCATCGGGTGAAACATTTTTCCTTCGATCCCTGCAAGCGCCAGGATGGGCACATAGACAATGGCGATAATCAAAACGCCAAAAAACATCGGCGTGCCGACTTGCTTGCTCGCGGCAACGACTGTGTGTAGCCGCTCTTCGACCGTTAGCCGGCGTCCAAGTTGATGCTGTTTTGCGCCGAGCTGCCGCACCACATTTTCCACGATCACTACCGCGCCATCGATGATCAGTCCAAAATCGATCGCGCCAAGGCTCATCAAATTGCCGGAAATGCCGAATCGCTTCATTCCAGTGACAGCAAAAAGGAATGCCAGCGGGATGGCGGATGCGACGATGAAAGCGGCACGCCAGTTTCCAAGCAGCAAAAGCAGCACAGCTGTGACAAGCAAGGCGCCTTCAAAAAGATTGGTGCCTACGGTGCGAATTGTTCGATGGACCAAATTTTTTCTATTGTATTCCTGGCTGATGACGACGCCCGCGGGCAGACGCTTTTGAATTTCCTCCACCTTTGCGGCGACACGCTCGGCGACTGCGTGGCTGTTCTCGCCCATCAGCATCATCGGCACGCCCACGAGCGCCTCCCGTCCGTCATGGGTTCCCGCGCCTGTGCGGAACGCGTGTCCAATCTGGACCTCTGCCAAATCTTTGACACGCAGCGGCATCACCGCTGCGGCAAATTTCGCCGGAAGCTCCGCAATTTCTTCGGGCGAAATCACACGACCGACGCCGCGAATGACAAGTTGCTCGCCGCCGGCATCTACGATGCCGCTGCCAGCATTCTCGACGTTTTCACCCACGACTTTGGCGAGATCGCTCACGGTCAGGCCGGCGTCGCGCAACTTCGCGACGTTCGGCTGCACGACAATCTGCTTCACGTAACCGCCGTAAGCGTTGACGTCGGCAACACCTGGCACTGTTCGCAATTGCGGCTTGATCAGGTATTCCTGGATCTCCCACAACGCCATCAATTGTGCTTCCCGCGACGCTGGGGCATTCGGCGCGTTCGGAGCATAATCAATGGTGTAATAAAAGACTTCGCCGAGTCCGGTGGTGATCGGAATGAGCTTCGGCGTTAAACCTTGCGGTAAAGAATCCGCCGCGCTTTGTAATCGCTCCGTCACAAGCTGACGCGCCCGATAGATGTCGGTGTTATCGGTAAATTGAAGCGTGATTTGAGACAGGCCGAAGCGTGACAGTGAACGCATTTCGGTCACACCTGCAACACCGCCGAGTGCCATTTCCAGTGGCACGGTCACTAGCTTTTCCACTTCGTCTGGTGCGAGCGCTGGCACCATTGTATTCACCTGCACTTGCACACCGGTGATGTCCGGAATTGCATCCATCGGCAGCTTCGGTGTCGACCAAAGGCCGCCGAGAAGGAGTGCGAGAGCTCCCATCAAGACGAGAACTCGTTGCCGAACGGAGAACTCCAGGATCTTGTCGATCATCGCTGCTGCTCCTCGCGGTACAGCTTTTGACCGGTCAAAATCTCCAGCGTCTGTGCAGCTTCGAGCGCATCCTTTTGTGCGTCGTTGAATGCGCTGATTGCTGCGAGGTATTGCCTTTGGATCTCGACGTAAGTCGTGAGCGGAACCGCACCCAGTTGATAATTGCGATCTGCCAATTCTGTGGCCTCGCGCAGTTTCGCCAGCGCGCCAGTCTTCCATGTTTCGATCTCGGCTCGCTTTGCTTCCAGCGTGGCGGCGGTTTGCGTGACGCGTCTTTCAACCTCACGCTCAGCCAAAGCCAATGAGGTCTCAGCTTGTTGTTGACGCGCTTTACTGGTTTCAATGTTCCCAACGTTCCGGTCCCACAGGGGCAGGGGTAAGGAGAGACCGAGGCCTACTCGCTGTTCCCGATCGATTGCATTCTCCAGTGAATAAAACGGTCCCACGGCTATAGCCGGAAACCGCTCATTCTTCGATAAGGCGACCTTAAAACCCTGCCGGGCGAGTTCGACCTGCCGAATGCGAACATCGAACGCGTTTGAGCGGGTCGCATTCACAAGGCTCGGAATAGAGACCGCGGTGAAAACTATAGGGCTGGCGTTAACAATTAGCGCGGCGTTAGCAGACCGCCCGCACAACTGATTCAACTCTGCAGCAATCGTTTTCTCAGCTAATGTCGATTCGCGCTCCTGGCGCTGAAAAGTTAGCAAGTTCGCACTGACAACCTGCGCTTCCAATTGCGGCGCGATCCCCGGGAGTGGCCGCTGCTTCAACACATCGTTAAGCGTTTGAGTTCGCGATGCCACATCCTGCACCGCCATCGTTTTCTCGTGAGCACCTGTCATCGCGTAAGCCAGCGAACGAACACGCGCAGCAAGTGTCAGGCGAAACTGTTCCAGATGTAGTTCTGCAAGAACCAGATCGTGATTTGCGATTGCTTTGCGTAGCGCAATTCGACCGGGGTACTCGATGGTTTGGCTGAATGAGAACGCCAAGACCGCACCATCGCCCGTGGTTCCTCCTGATTTTTCGCGGGAATTTTTATAGCCAAATTCCGTGTTTAATTCGGGGTTGCGAACGGTAGCGGGAGTTCGGATTGCTCCTTTTGCCGCAGCAATCTCCGCAACAAAGAAGTTTAATTCTGGGTTTCGCTGGAGCGCTTGTTTGACCAGCGCCTCCGGTGTTTCGGCAAGCGCACTCGCGCACGCGAGCAGAATGGCGCTCGCCGCAACGGATTTAGTTTGTGTGTAAATGGACATGGGTAAAAAATTGGCGAGACCCACAACGCGTCTGTGTTGTGGCGACGACTGAAACCTGAGCGGAGAAGACGCGCGGGGGCACACCGCGCCTGCGCTCAGTTGTTAGGCGAGCTTAGGCGGATGATCAATCGCCGCAGACACTCCGGACGGTGGCGACTGTTCAGTGGCCGCAAAGAAAGCAAACACGCCAAGCGCATCGCTGATATCCACAGTGGCCGTGGATGCTATGACAGTGCCGTTGTGCACTGCGCATGAACAATGCAAGCATGGTGTTTTTTCGTGATGCGAATCCGACGGTGAACTCTCGGATATACAATGATCGCCCCACAGATCAGCGATCGAATCGGCAACGATGTCACCGGCGAACGCAAGCAGGGTAACAATGCCCGCCAGCGTAAGTAGCCGGGATGTTCGCGCCAGCTTCATCGAATTGGCCTCATTAGCGTTGCCCATCGCAGGTGTCAAACAAACGCAATCAGGTCACAGTTTGATCGATCGTAATCGTAACGCGTTCGCGATCACCGAAAACGAGCTAAAGCTCATCGCGGCGCCGGCGATCATCGGGCTGAGAAGAACGCCGAAAAATGGATACAGGACCCCGGCAGCAATCGGCACCCCGAGTGCGTTGTATATGAATGCGAAGAACAGATTCTGCCGAATGTTGCGCATGACGGCGCGACTGAGATGCATCGCTTTGACGATGCCTATGAGATCGCCTTTCACGAGTGTGATTCCGGCGCTTTCGATGGCGACGTCGGTCCCCGTCCCCATTGCAATTCCGACATCGGCAGCAGCGAGCGCAGGCGCGTCGTTAATTCCGTCGCCGGCCATTGCGACGATTGCACCGCTGGCTTGCAACCTTTTGACGATCTCGATTTTCTCATCGGGCATCACTTCCGCGCGGAACTCATCAATTCCCAACTCGCACGCAACCGATTCAGCCGTGCGCCGATTGTCGCCGGTGCACATGATGATTTTCAGGCCCATGTCGTGAAGCGCACGAACGGCCGTTCTGGTCGTTGGCTTGATGGGATCCGCGATGCCAAGGACACCGACTGCGTGTCCATTTAGCGCGACCCACACGGTTGTTTGCGCTTGTTCCTGCAAGCGATCGACTTGGCTCCTGAGCTCGTTCGAACGGGTGACACCGGAATCAGCCAGGAATTTCTCTTTGCCGATAAGCACGCGTCTGCCGTCAAGTTTTGCCGACACACCGCCACCGGTCGTGGACTGAAAATCCGTCACGTCGCGGAACGCGATTTGTTCCTTTTTCGACGCTTCCACGATTGCGCGAGCAAGCGGATGTTCGCTGTGCGCTTCCACTGAAGCAGCAATTTGCAAGAGTTCGTGTTCGGTCGCTCCTTTGTCGCTACCTTGGCTGACGACCTCCGGTTTACCGGCCGTTAATGTACCGGTCTTGTCCGTGATGAGGTCCGTGACTTTTTCGGTGATCTCGATCGCTTGCGCGTTTTTCACCAAAATCCCTGCCTGCGCAGCGCGACCGACACCAACCATGATTGACATCGGTGTCGCAAGCCCGAGCGCGCATGGACAAGCAATAATCAGAACCGAAACAGAATTCACGAGCGCGTAAGCCATGGCAGGCGCCGGCCCGATAATCGACCAGACGATAAAGGTAATTACGGCGATGCTGATAACCGCCGGAACGAAATAACCCGAAACGATATCAGCGAGTTTTTGAATGGGTGCGCGGCTGCGCTGCGCCTCGGTTACCATTTGAACGATCTGTGCCAGCAGCGTTTCCGATCCGATTCGCTCCGCGCGCATCAAGAATGAGCCTGCCTGATTTACCGTGGCGCCGACCACTTTGTCACCTGCGCCTTTGCTTACCGGCATCGGTTCGCCTGTGATCATCGATTCGTCGATGTTGCTTCTGCCCTCGACAATCGCACCGTCCACCGGCACCTTTTCACCTGGCCGCACACGCAGCAGGTCGCCTTTTTGAATTGCGTCCACCTGAATCTCTTCTTCCTGGCCATCGCGGACGCGATGCGCGGTTTTTGCCGCAAGGCCGAGCAAGGCTTTGATTGCCTGCCCGGTGCGGCTGCGCGCTTTCGCCTCGATCAGTTGGCCTAGCAAAACGAGCGTCGTGATGACCGCTGCCGCTTCGAAATAGAGATCGACCTCGCCATGACGCCGAAAGGATTCGGGAAAAATTCCGGGAGCGATTACCGCGACTGCGCTAAAGACATAAGCTGCGCCGACGCCGACAGCGATCAGCGTAAACATGTTGAAGCTGCGGTTGACGATCGACTGCCAGGCAAGGGTGAAGAAAAAGCCGCCCGCCCAAAGAACCACCGGAGTTGTTAGGCCAAACTCAATCCATTTTCCGATCCGCTTGGGGATGATTGAATCGATGTGCAATCCGGGAATTTCATGGCACATGGCTAGGATCAGCACCGGGATGGTAAGCACGAGCGCGATCCAGAACTTGCGCGATAGCGATTTGATCTCGTGTTGCTCTTCTTCATCCCCCACTCCGACCCCGCGACTGCGGGGCTCGAGCGTCATGCCACATATCGGGCAGTTTCCCGGCCGATCCTGCTGGATCTGAGGATGCATCGGGCAGGTGTAGATAATCTTCTGTGGCTCGTCGAAAGTCGGATTGCGCTCTAGCGTCATCCCGCATTTCTGGCACGCCCCCGGACGCTCCTGCTCAATCTCCTGATGCATTGGACACGTGTAGATCATTGAAGAATGTGGAGCGGCAAGGTCGCAGATGAAACAATCCGTTCTTATAAATTGCAACAGGATCGCGCATGCACTGCTTCGATGCCTTCGCGCAAAATCATCGGCAACATGCATAAGGCGGCGACAGGGTCTGCCCACCACCATCCGAATAACGCGTTCAGTAACAGGCCACCGAGCAAAATCGCCGACAAGTGCGCGCAGATATCCGTTTGTCGGGAATCAGCAACCAGCGCACGACTATTGAGGCTTGCAGCAACGCGGCGCTTAGCGCGAGCAAGCAGCGGCATTACAATGAGAGAGACGACGGAAAGAACAATACCGACGAGGCTTGCTTCCGGCTTGTCGCGATGCAGCAATGACTTTCCCGCTTCGAATGCCACATACAATGCAAGCAGGAAGAAACTCACGCCAACCATTCTTTGCGCCAGTCGCTCACGTTTTTCCTCGCCTTCGATTCTGTGCAAACGCCAAAGCAGAATACTGCCGGACAAACTTTCAATGAGTGAATCGAACCCGAATCCGATCAGCGCGATACTGTCTGCAAATAAGCCCGCACCTACCGCAACAGTCGCTTCAGCTAAGTTCCAGGTGAGTGTAAAATACTCCAGCCGTCGACCAAGACGAAGCTGTTCCCTACGAGCTGTTCCGGCCAGGATCATTCTGCTCAACTTAACGATTAGAGGCACCGAGTTTCAATTTCGCGGCAATGGACAGCGCGATGTCTATAAAATGACCGAGCCGCGTAATCCTGCGCGTCTACGCGGTGAAGACGGATGTGGAATGACGAGTAGCGGAGAAATGATGCGTCGTAGGCCTGCCGGATTAGGAACGCACTCGCGCAAGGCGCGACTACTGGCTCCTAGTTGGCTTACCGGTCTCGGCAAATTGCTTCAGGCGATCGAGCTGTCCGCGAAGCACGCTTTCTACGGCTGGCGCGATCGTCTCGAATCCCCCCGGAATAAATCCGCCAACACTGTACGAGAGCTCGAGCCGGGTGTTATCAAGGCCACCGGTTAGCTTCCATGTCATGCTCCCAGCAACACCCGAGGCCTGTAGCGGGCCGAGCGCACCGGAGAACCGCACAACTTGAGGCGGAGCGACGTAAACCACGCGGAGATGTTCTATTCCCCCGCCGTTAGGCAGTTTTTCGCAAAAACAGCCGCCCGGCCGCGCGTCGATCGAGAGATTCTTCGCATCACCTGAGTACGTGTGCTCAGGATTCCACCACGAACCAATCTGTCCAACCAGTGCCTCGTAAACTTTTGCTGGCGGCGCGTTGACGCTTACCTCGAATTGCACCAGAAATCCGTTCGGCGTAACCTGCGGTGTCGATTGTACCAGCGTCCCTGAGAGCATCACCAAGGTCAGGGCGCCTAACGAACGTTGGCGCATGATTCCTGCGCCAAACATTATGCAGCCTTCGCAGTTTCCATGTCTTCGGTGTATTTGCCGAATCGAGCTTTGCTGTTGCACCATGCACGATGATGGAATGCCGTTTGAGCAGCACTGAGGTTTGCTGTGTCCCCCTTCCAAGCTTTGAGGACCGGAGCTTGCAAGGCACGTCCATAGGAAAAGCTCAACTGCCACGGCAAGTCTCCCATACGATTCATCGCGTTCAGATGTTCGGTCGCCTGCTGATCGGTTTGGCCGCCCGAGAGAAACACAATACCCGGCACAGCCGCAGGAACCACGCGCTTCAGGCAACGAACTGTCGCTTCAGCCACTTCCTGCACTGAAGCCTGCTTTGGATTTTCTTTGCCCGAAAGCACCATGTTCGGCTTCAGCAATATTCCTTCGAGCACAACGCGGTGCACCGCTAAAGAATCGAAAACGCTTCGCAACGTTTGGTCGGTGACTTCGAAATGCCGTTCCAACGTGTGCGTGCCGTCCATGAGCACTTCCGGTTCGACGATCGGCACCAAATCATTTTCCTGACAAAGCGCCGCGTAACGCGCGAGCGCCTCCGCGTTCGAGTCGATACACGTGCGCGTGGGAATCCCGTCGTCAATCGTGATAACCGCGCGCCATTTCGCAAACCGCGCACCAAGTTTCCGGTATTCCGTCAATCGCTCGCGCAGTCCGTCCAAACCTTCCGTGATCTTTTCGCTAGGAAAATTGGCCATGGCCTTGGCGCCTTTGTCCACCTTGATCCCAGGAACGATCCCCTGTTGTTCCAGCACTTCCACAAAACTGCGCCCGTCACGGGTCTTCTGCCGGATCGTCTCGTCAAACAGAATTACGCCGCTGATGAAGTCGCCGGCCCCTTTTGTGGTGAACAAAATTTGACGATACATCCGCCGGTTTTCCTCTGTCGAAGGGACATTGATGCTTTTCAGTCGCTTCTCGATCGTGCCTGAACTCTCATCGGCTGCGAGAATCCCTTTGCCCGGTGCGACCAGTTGTGTTGCTATAGATTCTAAAGTTTCAGTTTTCATAATTGTCTTTTTTCCTTGAGCTAAATCGTAGCCTTCTTCCTCGCAAAATATTTGCAAAAATGCAAACCAAAACCGGGTGGATCAGGCAGTGTTCAGGTGACTTTTTGATAAGCCGCAAGAGTCGCGGCATTCAACCGATCCGGCGCCGAATCTCTCAATCTGCGCGAGCGCCAAATGAAATAAATCGCTGGGAAAACAAGCAGCTCCATGAGCGTGGAAGTAACGATGCCGCCGATCATCGGCGTAGCGATGCGCTTCATCACGTCTGCGCCAGCGCCATGGCTCCAGAGAATTGGCACGAGGCCGCCGATTATGACCGCAGCAGTCATCGCCTTGGGACGCACGCGCTTCACTGCTCCGTGATAGATGGCATCGCGCAAGTCGGCCGCACTGCCCATTTTTCCTTCGCGTTGCCATTGATCGTAAGCCAGGTCGAGGTAAAGAAGCATAACTACCCCCGTCTCCGCACTCACGCCCGCGAGCGCGATCAAACCGATCCAGACAGCCACGCTTAGATCGTAGCCGACCAAGTACAGGAGCCAGAATGAGCCCACCAGAGCGAGCGGTACCGAGAGCATGATGATCGCGGTCGAGACAAATGAGCGCGTGTTCACGTAAATGATCAAAACGATGATGAGCAGCGTGATCGGAACGACAATCATGAGCCGTTGCTGAGCGCGCAGCATGTACTCGTACTGGCCGCTCCAGAAAATGTTGTAGCCACTCGGCATGGAAATGCGTTTATTGGCAATGGCGTCGTTGACTGCGCGCTGCGCCATTTTCACATAAGTGCCGATATCGATGCCTTTCACATCCACATAAATCCACGCATTGGGAATTGCGCCTTCGCTTTTGATCCCCATCGGCGCACGCACAACGTTCAGTTTTGCAAGTTGACCAAGCGGAATTTGCGCGCCGCTTGGCGTAGGCACCACAATTTCACGAAGCGCTTCGAGGTTTTCACGAAAATCGCGGTCGTAGCGCAGATTAATGCTATAGCGCTCTAACCCTTCGACCGTCGTCGTCAGCGGCATTCCACCGAGCGCTACTTCGAGCACTTCCTGAACATCGCCTAACGCCAGGCCGTAACGGGCGATCTCGTCGCGGTTAATGTTGAACTCGATGTAATTGCCACCCATTACTCGCTCAGCAAAAACGCTGGACGTGCCGGGCACTTGCCGCACAACGGTCTCGATTTGCGAGGCGATGCGTTCAAGCTCGGCAAGATTCGGACCGGCGACTTTAATACCGACTGGCGTCTTGATGCCCGTCGCCAACATGTCAATCCGCGTCTTGATTGGCATCGTCCACGCATTGTTCAAACCGGGGAATTGGATGGCCGCGTTCATCGCTTCGGTCAGTTCGTCCACCGTTCGTCTCCGATGAGCAATCGTTTTGCCGTTCTGATCTTTGATATCGACCTTCGGCCAATCCTTTTCGTCCTTCAGCATGATAGTCGTTTCGACCATATCCATTGGCGCGGGATCGGTGGCGGTTTCGGCACGGCCGATTTTCCCGAATACGTGATGCACTTCGGGAAAGCTCTTAATGATCTGGTCAGTCTGCTGCAGGATTTCGCGCGCTTTGGTCGTGGAGATTCCAGGGAACGTCGTAGGCATGTAGAGCAGATCGCCTTCGTAAAGTGGCGGCATGAACTCAGAACCGAGGTTTTGAAACGGAAAAAGTTTGCCGACCTGCCCAGCGAGTTCACGTAGCTTGCCTTCGGGGAGGCGATTTGTAACCAGCCAGTTCCACGGGAAAAACACCCAGAGCACGACGGCCGCGGAAGCTGTGATAACCCACCAGCGCCAGCGGATCACGAAATCGATTGCCGGATGATAAAGCCTGATGAGGAAGCGATTGATCGGGTTCTTTTCTTCCGGCGGCAATTTGCCACGAATGAAATACCCCATGAGAACCGGCGCGAGCGTAATTGAAAGCAGAGCAGCGGCGGCCATTGAATAAGTTTTCGTGTAAGCCAGCGGTTTAAACAGTCGGCCCTCCTGCGCTTGCAAAGCGAACACCGGGATGAACGACACCGTAATGACCAATAACGAATAGAAGAGGGCCGGGCCGACCTCGATAGAAGCGTCGCGGATGATCTGCCAGTGAGGCTTCCTGCCGCCGTCGCGCTCGATGTGCTTGTGTGCATTCTCGATCATGATGATGACCGCATCGACCATCGCGCCGATAGCGATGGCGATGCCGCCTAACGACATGATGTTAGAGCTGATACCCTGGCGATACATCACGACGAACGAGATCAGAATTGCGATCGGCAAAACGATGATCGCCACCAGCGCGCTGCGAAAATGCAACAGAAACGCAATGCAAACGAGCGCAACGACGATGCTTTCCTCGACCAACTTTTGCTCAAGGGTAGCAACTGCGCGATCGATCAGTGCGATGCGATCATACGCGATCGTGTAGCTCACATCCGCCGGCAAACCTTTCATCGCGTGATCGAGCCGCGCTTTGACTTGCTGAATCACTCGACGCGCATTGGTACCGTAACGCACGACCACAATTCCGCCGACCGTTTCGCCCTCGCCATTTAGTTCGGCAATTCCCCGCCGCATGTCGGGCCCCAGTTGCACATTCGCAACGTCCCGGAGCAGAATCGGGACACCGTTTGCGCCCGTGCCGACGGCAACCTTTTTCAAATCTTCGATCGAATTGACGTATCCGCGAACCCGCAAAATGAATTCTTTCTCCGCCATCTCAATCGAGCGGCCACCGACTTCGCCGTTGCTCTTTTTGATCGCCATACTGACGTCGGCGATGGACAGGTTGTAAGCGCGCAGTTTCGTCGGATCGACAGTAACTTGGTATTGCTTCACGAAGCCGCCGATTGAGGCGACTTCGGCCACGCCTTCGACGGATGTTAATTGGTACTTCAGATACCAATCCTGCATAGACCTGAGTTCAGCGAGGCTACGCTGTTTCGAATTGATCGAATACATGAAGGCCCAGCCTACGCCTGTCGCGTCAGGCCCGAGCGACGGCGAGACGCCTTGAGGCAGACGCCCGCTCAACCCGCTCAGATACTCGAGCACACGACTGCGCGCCCAGTAGGGGTCGGTGCCGTCTTCGAAGATCACATAAACGAAGGAAAATCCATAGAATGAGTAGCCACGAACTACCTTAGCACGCGGCACCGACAACATCTTGGTAGTGATCGGATACGTGACCTGGTCTTGCACAATCTGCGGCGCCTGCCCCGGCCACTCGGTGTAGATAATGACTTGCGTGTCGGATAGATCAGGAATGGCATCGAGCGGAATGTTGCGAATAGCAAAAACTCCAGCCAACGTGATCCCAACCGTTGCCAGGAGGATAAAAAATTTATTCCGCAGCGAAAAGTCGATGATGGCGCGAAGCATGACTGGTTATGGTTCGTGGTTGTGCGGCGTCACAATCGGCGTCGCTGATGGAGTGTCCGCGTTATCACTCGGAGCGGGAATAAGCGTCATTCCGCAGATTGGGCATTTTCCAGGATGATTGTATTTGATCGTCGCATGCTCTGGCATCGGACAGACGTAAGTCGTGGCTGCTGTGTCCACCAAACCCGCGACCGGTTTCTTTGGTGGCGGTTGATGAGCCGCGTGATCCTGTGCAGGCGTCGGAGCCGCATTCGGATTCAACATCTTTTGAATCGCTTCGCGGAGTTGACTTTCCGAATCGAGCATGAACTGACCTGATGTGACGACGCGCTCGCGTTCGTTGAGGCCGCTTAGGACTTCGTAGGTGTTATTCTCGGCCCGTGGTCCGAGTGTCACTTCGCGGGGTTCGAAATGGCCATTGTCGAGCGCGACGAAGACGGTGTTCTTCTCACCGCTGCGCAGCACGGCTGAATCAGGAACGAGTAGCGCAGATGGTTCGATTTCCGCGTTGAGTTCTACGGTCGCAAACATTCCCGGCTTCAAAAATAGTCCCGGGTTGTGAAATTCCATTCGCACCCGGGCTGTGCGCGTTTTCTCGTCCACCGTCGGGTAGATATAAGTTACGCGGCCGCGAAACTTACGGTCGGGTAAATACGACAGGCTCACTTCTGCTTCCTGTCCAAGTTTCAGGAGTCCCAAGTCCTGTTCGTAGATCTGGGATTGAACCCAAACGATGCTGAGATCGGCCAACCGGTACAACTTCATCCCGGCTTCCACCATCTGCCCTTGCACCGCCATTTTCTCGACCACAATTCCGTCGATCGGGGCATTAACACGCAGCGTTCGTTGCGGCTGGCGTGTCTTTTCCAACTCGGCAATTTGATCGTCGGAAATGTCGAACAACTTTAGCTTTTGTCGCACACTCGCTTTCAATCCGCCGCTGCCTTGATTGAGAGCGAGCACATACTCGTTTTGCGCGGTGTAAAGTTCTGGGGAGTAAATGTCGAAAAGCGGTTCGCCCTTTCGCACCTGCTTGCCGGTTGAATCGACGTAGAGTTTCTCGATCCAACCGCGAAACTTCGTGGTCACGTCGGCCAGCGCGGTTTCATTGTAATCAATGGCGCCCACAGTCCGGATTACACGCCGCACCGGCCCCTTGGTCACAACGGCCGTGCGCACTCCCATTTTTTGCACAGTCGCTGGATCGACAGTGATCTGATTAGTTTCTTCCTCGCCCTCGTAGACGGGAACCATGTCCATTCCCATGCTGTCTTTTCGCGGAGTCTGACTGATCTCGCCCAACATCATGGTCGATCTGTAATACTTGATTTTCCGCCCGCTCTCCTGCCGAGCTTTTCCAGCAGATGCAGTCTCCTTGCGCACTGGCACAAGCTTCATCGCGCAAATCGGACAATCTCCCGGCTGATCCTGAATCACCTGCGGATGCATGCTGCAGGTATAGAGCGTCTTCTCGGTTGGTGATGTCGATTTAGAACAGGAGGCTAAGACGCCAACAAATAGCGAAGCGCAGATTAGATAGGCCACTGTCGATTTCATTTTTGATCCTCTGGCCTTCCCCCGATGATCGCGTCGAGCTCGGCAAGAGCGACCTGGTAATTAGCCAGGTGATTAAGCGCAGCTGATTCTGCGTCCTGTAGCGTGCGTCGAGCGGTGATTAACTGAAGAAATCCGCCGGTATTCGCTTCATATGCCGCCCTGCTCGCTTCAACTGTCTGTCTCGCGACGGGTAAAATGCTGTCCCGATAGAGCACGTATTGCTCTGCAGCAGTTTGAATTTTCTTTAGCTGATCACGCACCAGGCCGAGCGTTTCGGTCCGCACGGCGTCGAGCTCGTGGGAAGCGTTTTCGATACTTTTCCGGGCTTCCAGCGCGCCGGAATTGTATTTTTTCCAATTCAGCCATGGCAGCGGAAATGAAACGCCGACATCCACCTCGCTAACGGCTTCAGCTGCATCGTTGTATCGCTGCGCTTTGATATCCAGCGCCGGGTCGGGGAACCACTGGCGGCGCGCAAGCTCAAATCGAAAATGTTCCGCTTCCAACCGGTCTTGGGCGCGTTGCAATTCAGGACGCCGCGCCAGCGCGACGTTTTGCAGCGTTCGTAATGAAAGTGTTTGTCCCGAAAACGTCGGCGCCGATGGCTCACCCAAGGCAGATTGCGCCGGCCGATTCATCAACACATTGAGTGCGGACTGCGCCTCGGAGATTTGCCGTTCGAGATCTGCGCGCATCTCCAGTAACTTCGCTGCGTCCGTTTGAGCGATTAACACGTCCGCCTGCGTGGCCGCTCCGGTTTCGTATCTGTTGCGACTGATTTGGACAAATTGATCGAGTAAATCAGTGTTTCGGCGATTTACTTCGAGTTGTGCATAGCCATTGGCCAGGCGGGCGTATGCCGAACGCGTGCGCATGATCACATCCAACTCGGTTCGGCGGAAATCTTGAAAGGTGGCTCTTGCCTCAGCAGTCGCAGCGCGTCCGCGGCTGAGATTTTTTCCAGAGATCGGGACTTCCTGCTCAAGCATTGCAGTCTGGTCCATGAACGCGTTTGGTGGGACACTAACTGACCGCTCGACCCGAAAATCGCCAGCAGCGCGGAAGTCTTCCCAAGCTCGCGCCTGGGGTACGCGAGCCTTCATCATTTCCCATTTTGCTCGCGACGCCTTCAGTGTCGGGTTGTCACGCAACACAATGGAGATCAACTCGCGTTGCGAGAAGCGTCCATTCGAAAGACGCGGATTATCCCCAGCCTTTGGTTCAGCTGGAGCGATTGAGATTAAGATTAAATATAAAGAGAGTTGGTAAGTTGTTTTCATCTGATTGGAAGAGCTGTTGAACGCGTGACGTGCCGGTAAAAAGGCACACCTCGAGTGTCAGACCCTTCTCGTCAGATGAGTCGAATACAGAGAAGCGCGAGCGTTTCTGGCGAATGCCACTGAACGTCGGCTACAGGAAAGTGTGACCTGTGGAGGGCAGGCGGTGTCGTCACCTGAACATCTACAACAGCAGGGACCCAGGCGACGAAATTCTGTTGAGAAGAAGTGGATGCGGTAAACGGTGGCACTGATTCCGTGTCCCGCTTTTCAGATGTCGCGCAGCACGGCTTGGTAGCGCAACAGGGAGATGCGCACGCCTTTTGAACCGACCCGCTCAGCGACACGCATGTCGATGACACTGAAATTTCCGCAAAAATAGTTGCGACTAATAGTGTCAACGAAACTGCAATCCTGCTTAACATCAGTTGTCTTCTAACACGTCTAGGACTCTGCGTCGAGAACGGCGTTCGATTTTAGGGTCAGAAGACAA
>DATFXC010000232.1:0-7571 GCA_035258625.1 Candidatus Udaeobacter sp.
CGCCTTTAGGGCGCTGCCTCTGACGATCGGGATTTTGTCGCCGGGAAATTCGTACTGCGTCAGCAGATCGCGCACCTCCATTTCGACGAGATCGAGAAGCTCGGCATCGTCCACCATATCGACCTTGT
Source organism: Candidatus Udaeobacter sp. (assembly GCA_035258625.1). Classification (GTDB taxonomy): domain Bacteria; phylum Verrucomicrobiota; class Verrucomicrobiia; order Chthoniobacterales; family UBA10450; genus Udaeobacter. The sequence continues at coordinate 129 of DATFXC010000232.1, forward strand.
TCAGGAAAACGACAATGGAAGGCACGCCCACCTGCCGTGCCAGCAGGATGTGTTCGCGCGTCTGCGGCATCGGCCCGTCAGCAGCGGAGACAACGAGAATGGCGCCATCCATCTGGGCCGCGCCAGTGATCATGTTTTTCACGTAGTCGGCGTGACCCGGGCAATCGACGTGGGCATAGTGACGTTTCTCGCTGGAATACTCCACGTGCGCCGTGTTGATGGTGATTCCGCGCTCCTTTTCCTCTGGCGCATTATCGATCGAGTCGTATTCGCGCACTTCCGCCATGCCCTTTTTGTTGAGCACTTTCGTGATTGCTGCCGTGAGCGTTGTTTTCCCGTGGTCAACGTGACCGATCGTGCCGACGTTCACGTGCGGCTTGTCGCGTTTAAAAGCTTCCTTAGCCATATCGTTTTCTTTTTTACCTCTTTAATTTGGATTTTCCTTGCCGTTGCAAGCTCACTGAGCCCATGACCGGGATTGAACCGGTGACCTCGTCCTTACCAAGGACGCGCTCTGCCAACTGAGCTACATGGGCTGCTCGTCGCCAACCCAGCGCTTCCCTTGGAAACCCGGGCGGCGAACCGGCCGTGCCCTCCACCAGAGAGTCAAAAATCCCAGAGTCGCGTCAAATTTGCATTTGAACGACCATGGGATCGCCTCGTCCGGCAAAAAGCGTCCGCAAACTAACCTCGCGCACCGTGGTGTCAAAGAAATTTTGGGCTGCTTGCGTTAACGAATTCGATGGCTGGTCTCATCTGCTTTTCCGCGCGTAAGCAGACGTACGATCACTGCGATTATCAGCAGCGCGACGACACCAATTCCGATATACAGCGGACTGATTTTATCCATCAGCCGTTTTTCTTCAGGCGTTGGGCTGGCAATCGGCGGTGTGGGCGAGGGAGACGCATTCTTCGCCGCCAGCATCGACTGCGCATATTGCATGCGCTGGAAGGTGTCGTTGTCCTGCGGATTGACCTTTAGCACGGCTTGGTAATCCGCGATCGCGTTTTCGTACTGCTGCGCCAGGCTGTAGGTGTACCCGCGCTTGGTCGTCGCTTCCATGTCGTTGGGATTTGTCGTGATTAAAAATGTGTAATCGGCGATTGCGGCGTCGTAGTTTTTCATACTTCGATAGGCCAACGCGCGCCGGTCATAACTCTGCAGATCGTCCGGTTTCTTTTGGATCACAGCCGAAAAATCGGCGACCGCTTTATCCCACTGGTTGAGTCCGATCTCAGCGAAGCCACGGAATTTAATCGCATTGAGGTCGTCCGGCTTGAGTTCCAACGCCTTGCTTAAATCAGCCAGTGCCGCGTCGTACTGTTTAAGTTCGGATAAGGTCTGACCGTGCTCCACGTAACCGGAGGCATCCTTCGGAGCCAGCTCGATGTATTTTGCAAAATCCGCCAACGCGGATTGGTACCTGGTGGAGGCCCCCTCGGAATCTCCCGCCGCGATGGCAGCTCGCGCTCCCTGGCGATAGGCTGTTCCGCGATTTGCGTACCCGCGCGGATCTTTCGGATTTTGTTCGATCGCCTTGCCGAATTCCTGAGCAGCGGCGTCAAAGTGTTTTTCCTGGGCAAGCTGAATGCCTCGCTGCATATGGTTTCCGCCGCCTCCCTTGGCCGGTTTCGCTCCGTCGACCTGAACTGCCGCACAACAAAGAACCGATACGATGGCGACTGTGATTGGTTGCTTGTTCAACATATGTATTTCTCCTTCTGGCCTACTTTTTGCGCGATTTACCGCTCACAGGCGAGAAAATTTATGCAAGGGGGTCGTCTCAAAGTTTAGGTGCGCGCATCGGAGATGCTGTAGTATCCGGTGTCTCAGCGGACCAGCGCCTTGCGCGCAGCACGCGTGTCCGATGCGCTGGGGACAGCGCGCGTTACAGCCGTTGAGCACGTCCGGACCAGGCTTGATATGAACTATAAAACGCCGGCCGCGCATAGCGACGTCGCGTCGCGCCGGAGTGCCAATCTCTCGAAAGGGTATTCCGCGGTTTTTGCCACGGTGTTCATCTGGTCGGTGCCGTCGCTTTTCATGTTTTACCTGAATCGGTTTTACGATCCTTGGGCACAAAATTTCTATCGCTACTCGGTCGCATGCATCGCCATCGCGCCGTTGTTACTTTATCAAATTCGCCGCTGGGGCCCACGCATCGACATGCACGCCGTGAAACTTTGTTTGCTGCCATGCTTGCCGAACGTGGTCCATCAAGTCACTCAGGTGATGGTGCTTTTCTATATTGGGCCCGGCGTCTATACGATTTTCACCCGGGCTTCAGTCATTTTCACCGCCCTTCTGGCACTGGCATTTTTTCCAGAGGAACGCGTCGTTATCCGGCAATGGCAATTCCAACTTGGCACGTTACTCGGATTAATCGGCGCATTTGGCGTGATCTGGTTTCAGGCGAATGCGAACTTACATTCACAGCACGTCGCGCTCCCTGGATTATTCATTGCTTTTACGGCAACGTTTTGCTGGGCGCTTTACGGAGTTCTGATCAAACGCCCCTCAGCTGAGCTTGGATCGATCCGCAGCTTCGGCGTTGTCAGTTTCATTACTTCGGCACTGCTATTTCCGCTGACCCTTGCCTTCGGCAAAATCGGAACTCCACTTCACGCCGGCGCGCAGGCGAACCTGGTTCTGATCATCTCGGCAGTAACCTGTATTACACTCGCCCACGTTTTGTATTACGTAGCGATCCAGGAAATCGGAGTCGCGCTCTCTCAAAGTCTCCAACTGCTTTGCCCAGCCATTGCAATGGCACTGTCTGCCTGGCTCTATGGCGAACGACTCACGCACGCCCAGCTTTGGAGCGCCGGCATTCTGCTTATCGGCGCCTTCCTTGCAATGCGCACCAAGCCCGTCGCCACGGCGGAAACAGCTGAAAATATTTAAAGGCTGCGAACTCATGCTGGACGCTGGACAGTCTGCGAGGGATTGCATTATCCAGTATCAAGAATCGAGTAATCCAGCAGCCGTTTTTGTCACGTGAATCTCAAAAGCTATCTCGTCACTCGCCAGAAGCTGATCGACCGCGCGCTGGATCGCTATTTACCGAAGGCGAATAGGAAGCCCACGACGCTTCACCGGGCTATGCGGTACAGTTTGTTTGCCGGCGGCAAACGTTTGCGCCCGATTCTGTGTCTGGCTGCGGCCGAAGCTTGTCGTGGGAAGATCAGCGATGCGCTTCCGCTCGCCTGCGCGCTGGAATGCATCCACACGTACTCGCTGGTGCATGATGATCTCCCCAGCATGGACAATGATGATTTCCGACGCGGTCGTCCCACGTGTCACAAAGTTTTCGGCGAGGGCATCGCTGTGCTTGCTGGTGACGCTCTATTAACCATCGCGTTCGAAATTGTTTCGCGTGCGAAGCCGAGCCGGCGCTACGATATGTCAACACTCTTGCGCGAAGTCGCAGTCGCGGCAGGAAGCCAGAAACTAATCGCCGGTCAGGTGGCGGATCTCGAAGCCGAAGGCAGAAACGTCAAACGCCGGGAGTTGCAGTCCATTCATGAGAACAAGACCGCAGCGATTTTGAGAAGCTCAGTGCGTCTCGGCGCCATGAGCGCCAACGCGAACGCCAGAAAACTTTCCGCAAGTACACGATTTGGGCAGCGGCTGGGTCTCGCGTTCCAAATCATCGATGACATTCTCGATGTCACGCAGACCTCGGAAGTTTTAGGCAAGAGCGCCGGCAAAGATGTGGCCGCAAAGAAAGCGACTTATCCTGCAGTTATCGGCTTGGAAAAATCGCGCGCCGAAGCCAGGCGACTAACGCTCGAAGCGCATAATTCGCTGACGGTGTTCAGCGCCCGTGATGCGGAGCCGCTGCACGTGCTGGGGAATTATCTTTTAGAGCGCCAGTACTGATCCTATCGACGAAAACGTTCCGGTAGCAGGAGCGAGAAGATGAGGACGCCGAACGTCGCGCACAAGATGATGATCTGAGACGAGCGCGGACCGCCAAGAGGGTGACAAGTACAGTCGACGATAGACCAATAACGAGATTTCCCCAAATGGCCCACTTCTGGCACAGCCACACCGCGACCGCATCAGCTCCAGCACAAACCGACGTTACAACGGCAACGTAAAATATTGCTCCAACGGCGCCGGGAAACACAGCCTCGAAACGATCTCGATCGCTTAGCGCAACCCAAACCGTTCGCGCTTCAGACAGAATCACAGCCGTTAGAATGAGATAAAGACATAATGCGAAAACTCTCTTCATATCCAGCACGCGGATCCCACCGTGTCCTGGCAGACTCCGGCGAGCGCGCTAAACCAGCGCCAGATTTGGATCGATCTCTTCACTCACTCGAGATTGTACCCCACCCTGCAATCGCAACAAAGCGGCAAAGGCGATCATGGCGGCATTATCGGTGCACAGCCACGGTTCGGCGCCTTTGAATTCAATTCCTCTGCGGCTGCTCGCGTCGCGCATTTGGCGGCGTAGTTCCTGATTGCAACTGACCCCGCCGCTTACTGTCACAAGATCCACATGATGTTTCTGCGCGGCCGCCATCGTCTTGGTAACGAGCACGTCAATGATGGCCTGCTGGAAAGATGCGCAAAGATCGCGCAGCCTTCGCTCATCCAAACTGTAGGGCGGCAGTGTCAGACGCCGCTCCTCCGCCGGCCTAATTTTCGGCAACAAGTATCGCATCGCAGTCTTTAACCCGCTAAAGCTGAAATTTTCCGACGCAAGCATGCTGCGGGGCAGATCGAAACTTTTCGGACTGCCCCCGCGTGCGTGCTTTTCAATTTCAGGGCCGCCGGGATAACCGAGCCCCAGCATCTTTGCCACCTTATCGAATGCCTCGCCTGCGGCATCGTCAACGGTGCGCCCGACTAGTTGGTAATCTGCCAGACCACGCACAACGACCAGCATTGTGTGTCCGCCACTGACGATGAGCGACACATTTGGCTTAATGTCGTTGTCGCCAGTTTTTTCGACGCCAAAGAACGGCGAGAGCAAATGGCCCTCGAGATGATTGATGGCGAGATACCGTTTGCCGAAACCGATTGCCAATCCTTTGGCAATAGACGCGCCGATCATCAGCGAGTTCGCCAGACCGGGTCCGCTGGTGGCGGCGAATGCGTCGATTTTTGACAACTCAATCTCCGCTGAGCTCGCAGCGCGATCGAGCAGGCGCGGCGCGTGGATCAGATGATTGCGCGACGCGATCTCCGGCACGATCCCGCCGTATTTTTCATGGGCAGCAACCTGCGATGCGACTTCGCTCGCCAGCAATTCGTAGCGGGAATTATCGCCACGCAAAATCGCAACGGCAGTCTCGTCGCAGGAAGTTTCCAATGCTAGCACTGTCACAAGTTAATTGTAGGGCAGGCGCTTCGTCTGCCAAGACGGGTAACCGATGCGGTTGCGCTTCAAACGCGGGAAAGTCGCGCTACTTCTTTACCGCTTCCGCCTTCGGCGCGCTCTGTTGCGCGTAGATCATTACACCTTTCAACGCGTCGATGGCGCGCAACATCTGTGGATCCTTCGTTTTGATGATGTTCGTTTCGTCCTCGGGTTTGGTATTGCCCGCGTTGCGCAGCGCGTAGAGAGCGCGCTCCTGCTCGGCGGTCATGCCGACGCGAATATTTGGCGTCACCCCATTACCCTGAATGACCTGTCTGCCGGGGGTGTAGTACTTTGCCGTGGTAAAACGCACTGCGGATCCATCCGGCAATTGCAGCACATTCTGCACGGAACCTTTTCCAAAGGTGGTTTCACCCACAAGCACGGCTCGATGCAAATCCTTAAGCGCGCCAGCTACGATTTCTGCGCCGCTCGCGCTGCCTTCATTGATCAGCAACACCATCGGAAAGTTCGAGCGGGGCTTACTTGCGGCGGAAGTCGAGTAATCATGCTGTTGTGAAGGGACTCGCCCCTGCGTCGAGACCACTTTTGTGTTGGGCGGCAAGAATTGACCACACACATCCACGGCGCTGTTCAACAGCCCGCCCGGATTATTCCGAAGATCGAGAATGAGCGCCTGCATGCCCTGCTTCTGCAAATTATCGAGCGCCTTTGAGAGCTCCTCGCCTGTCGGTTCGTTGAACTGGATCAGCCGGATGTAACCAATCTTGAATGGGCCGGTCACCTCGGGCGCCAATAACTTTTCTCCCTTAACACTTTGGATTTTTATTTCTGCACGCTGGAGCGTGTATTCCTTGATTTCCTTCGTCGACGGACGCAATAGCGTGAGACTAACTTTTGCGCCTGCAGGTCCGCGCAGAACGTTGATCGCGTCCTGAAGATCCATTCTCTCGCTGGAAATGCCGTTGATCCGCAAAATCTGGTCGCCGGAAAGAATGCCCGCTCGGGCGGCAGGCGTGTCCTCCATCGCCGTGACAACTGTGGGCAGACCGTTTTTCATTGAGACCTCAATGCCGAGACCGTTGAAGCGGCTGCGGGTGTCATCCTGCATGTCTCGAAAATCATTCGGATCCATGAACTGGCTGTGTGGATCCAGCGACGACAGCATCCCTTTCATCGCGGCGTTGACGAGATCATGATAGCTTGTCTTGTTCTCATCCACGTAATCCTGCCGGATCAGTTCCAACGCCTTTGCGAAAATGGCAATCTGCGAGTAGCCGTTATCCTCTTCGCTCTTTGGCGGCTGCACTTCCTGCGCGAAAACGGCTGGCAAAGCGCTGAATAGGAGACAAGCCAGCATTGGGATGATCACCAAGCGCTTCATATCTTTATCCACAATCGGACAACAATCTGACAATCGCTCATGAGCAAATTTTGGCAACGCCCAAGGAGCGGCATTGTCTCTAGTTAAAACTTGCGAGATGCGTGCCCCTATCTCCAGTCTGATTAACACCCGGCTTCAGACCGGTGCGGGAACTCAGCGAAACACAAGCCGTTTCCGATTTCTCGTTAGCTTCCTGGCGCTCTCGCTCGTTGGCGCGACCTTCGCAGCGCAATCGCAGGACGCCGAATACGAAGCGGTAGCCGAGGAATACGTAAAGACCTTCCTCGCCGCTCATCCGCTCCAGGGAACCGCTCTCGGTCTTCACGAATACGACGGCAAGATCAGCGATTACAGCCGGCTTGCGCTCGACGCCGAGGTTTCCCGACTCCGGCGTTTTGATGATCGCCTGGCGAAGTTTGATCCAGCGAAGCTGAGTGCTCGCCAATCGATCGACCTCCGAATTCTGCAAACAGCGGTGAAGCGCGACCTCTTTGAAACGGTGGACATGTCGGTATTCGAACGAAACCCGATGGTCTATGCGCGGGCGGCCGACGTGAACGTTTATATCAAAAGGAATTTTGCGCCGCTTGAGGACCGCGTTCGCAGCCTGGTCGCCATCGAATCACAAATTCCAAACATCCTAATCGCAGCGCGAACAAACCTGGACGAAAAGCTTCCGAGGCCATTCGTGGAGCTGGCGGTCCAGATCGCCAGAGGTTCGGC
>DATFXC010000233.1:0-5292 GCA_035258625.1 Candidatus Udaeobacter sp.
TCACCGACGCCCCTTTATCGATGGCGTGACCGATGAATTCGTGCCCATCGCTTTTCTCACCCCGCAACGCCACGAACATGGTGCGCCTTTGCACTCGCCGCGAGTCATACGCGATATTTTCCACCGGGCGATCAATTGACCCGATGATTTGGCGAACCGGTGTCGCGGCAAGAAGAGTCTTGAGCTGCATGAGGTTTTAACATCTCCACTGGGAGACGGATTTGCTACGGCGACCCCAGGCGAGGTACTCAACGCGCGAATGTATTTCGGAGTCAACGTCGCGGACCATCGGTTAAGGCGATTCGTTCCGCCGGCGCGCTCTTGTGGAGTCGCTCTGCCGGCTTTGGTTTTTCGACTCGCTGAACGGGAATCGCTTTGCGAATCTCCTCATGCGGCTCAAGATCAAGATACCGAGCGGCTTTCTCGGCAACGCGGGAAAAAATCGGTCCTGCAACAAGCCCGCCGTAATTCAACTCTGGTTTGCTCGTGTGTGCATCATCCAGAACGACGAGTCCGACAAACTCAGGATGGTCGGCAGGCAGATAGCCAACGAACGAAACGACGTACTTCCCGTGATCATAGCCACCACGGGGATCAACTTTCTGCGCAGTTCCGGTTTTTCCGGCAATTGTGAAGCCTGGCACGGCAGCGGCAGCGGCGGTTCCTTGATCGCTGACCACTCCTCGGAGCGCCTCACCAATTTGTTTGGCGGTTTCAGAAGAAATAACCTGGCGCAATATCACCGGCGAAAGAGAACTGATGATTTTGCCATCCGACGCCGTGACCGATCTGATGATTCGCGGTGTCACCAGTTTCCCTGCATTGGCGATCGTTGCCATTGCCGATGTCATCTGTAATGGCGTCACCCCGACTTCGTGCCCCATCGGAATGCGTGTGATGGAGATTTTGCTCCAGGATTGCGGCGGCCGAATAACTCCATTGATCTCGCCGGGCAGTTCAATTCCCGTGCGCTCGCCAAACCCAAAGCGACGAATGTATTCGTAAAGTTTCTGATCGCCGATGCTCAACGCAAGTTTGGCTGCTCCGATGTTGCTCGATTTGATGAGAATGTTGCGGACACTCAAATAACCAAACGCGCGATGATCGTGCAGAGCGGAGCCACCGTAGTTCCAGAGGCCGTTCTCGCAGAATAGCTCCGAATCAGGACGCAACTTGCGTTCATTGAGAGCGGCAGCTGCGGCAACAATCTTGAACGTCGAACCCGGTTCCATCATGTCGATGATAGCCCGGTTCTTCATTTGTTCGGGCTTGGCTTCGGAGCGGAGGTTTAAATCGAAATTCGGGCGGTTGGCCATTGCCAGTATTTCGCCTGTCTGCGGCCGCATGAGAACGATTGTGGCTTTTTGCGGAGAATATTGCTTCATCGCCGCGTCGATTTCCTCTTCGACGATGCTCTGCAGACCAAGATCGACTGTCAGATGCACCTGGTAACCGTCCCGAGGGGCGCGCTCCTGCCCGCGATACGGAACGATTTCCTGGCCAGCGCGGTTGTGCTCGATGAAACGGTAGCCGTCCTGCCCGTGCAGATATTCTTCCATCGAAGCCTCCGCGCCCTGGACGCCGTGATGATCGAAATCCGTAAACCCGATGACGTGGCAGAGCATCGAGCCATTCGGGTAGATTCGCGTGGCGTCGTGCTCGAAATAAATTCCGCGCAAATTGCCAGCGCGGAGTTTATCATGCAGCGCACTTGCGCGCGCAGAAGATACCTCGCGCTTAATCACGATATAGCGGCGTCCGCTGTTTAATTTTTCGGCGAGTTGCTCGGAGGGGATGTCCAGCTCCCTCTTCAGGAGATCAACGGTTGCTTGCACATCGCTAAGATGCGTGGCGTCGGCGACGACGGTTTCCACAGGATTGTTGTGCGCGAGAACTTCGTTGTTCGCGTCAAGGATGACGCCGCGCTCGGCATGAATGATCTGTTTGTAAACGTGTTTTTCCGCAGCAAGTCCGGCGTATTCGTCATGCTTGATTGCTTGCAAATAAATCAAGCGAAATGAAAAGATGCTGAATAGCCCGATAAAAGCAGCACACACCAGGGCGCAACGGGTTCGGCTATTTGGATTCATGTTGCGCCAGAGGGTTGGCTACCGGTTGAATCGCCTCTTCCTCAGTCGATCGCGGCGGAATCGTAAGCCGCACGATCTTGGACTCCGACACGGGGATCATTTTCAGGTAGCCTTCTTTCAATCGGCGTTGCAAGGCCCAGCGCGAGGTGAGCGCCGCGATTTGCGCAGCCGCGACATCGTTTTGCGTGCGGAGCGCGGCCAGTTCGTTCTCGACTGCCTTTCTGCGCTCCCCAAGGTGATACAGTTGCAGCGTCAAATAGACGTAAGCCAATCCTGCAAGCGCCAGAAATACAGTCATCACAATCCAGCGCGCGAGCGACGCCGCGTTCACCTTGTTACAATTTCTTCGATGCGATCGGTTCATGTGATCTTCTCGGCTACGCGCAACTTCGCGCTTCGGGATCGGGGATTCGTGCGCTGTTCCTCCTCCGTCGGCTCGACCGGTTTCGCTGTCACCAGTGCAAGGTCGTAATCGGGATTGCGCTGCGGTTCAGGCCATTCCGGTTTGTCCAGCCATTCTCGGCTGTGATCGCGGAAAAAGTTTTTCACGATCCGGTCCTCCAGTGAGTGAAACGTAATCACCGCGATGCACCCACCCCCTTCGAGTCGTCCGGTTAAAACGCGCAGGCCTTGTTCAAGCGCGCCAAGCTCATCATTCACTTCCATCCGCAGCGCTTGAAAAACCTGAGTGGCTGGATGCTGTCGCCCGTGACGGCCGACCAGCTTTTCGATTGTGCGCGCCAGCGGCAGCGTCTCGCGAAATGGCGAACTCTTACGCATTTTCACGATCATGCTCGCGATCCGGCGCGCAGCCGGTTCTTCGCCCAATTCACGGAAAAGGCGGGTCAGTTCCTCCTCATCGTAATCGTTTACAATCGTGGCGGCAGTGAGGCTCGTTCGCGGATCCATGCGCATGTCGAGCGGACCGTTCCGAACGAAACTAAAACCGCGCTCTGCATTTTCGATCTGACGAGAAGAAACACCCAGATCAAGAAGGGCGCCGCCGATGCTGCAAATTCCGAGTTCGTCGAGAACACAATCTGCGTGCCGAAAATTCGCCTGCCGCACGATAATGCGCCGGCCCAGATGCGCCAGACGCTCGGTCACATGTCGAACTGCATCAGGATCCTGATCCAAAGCCAGAACATCGGCGCCACTTTCCAGCAGCGCTTCAGTGTGACCGCCGCCGCCGCACGTTCCATCGACGATGAGCAAGCCTGCCTTTGGCTTGAGTAGTTCAAGCACTTCCTTCGGTAAGACCGGACGATGATATACAAAGTCTTCCGCCGGCTGCGCGGACTCATCTGGTGCCTTTGGATCTATCGCGAGCCATGCAGGCGGCTCGGTCCAGAGCGGATTCATGACGTGTTGGCGCAACATACGTTTTACAACCCAATTTCCTTCGCCACGTGCTCGTAAGTAGACGTTTCCTCTTCGTGGGCTCGTTTCCAGCGTTGCAAATTCCAAATTTCAAAGCGTCCGCGGTTGCCTACCAGGGCGACTTCATTTTTCAATCCAACTTTTTGGCAAACCTCTTCCGGCAAAACGAGACGACCCTGCCGGTCCGCCGCTGCATGTTGAGCGCGAGAGTGAAGTTGCCGCAGAAAGACGCGGCGATCACGCGCGGGAACCTTCTCGTTCGTTTCCGCGGCTGAACTCATTTTCGCAAACTCTATCGGCGACATCACCAGCAGAAATTGGTGAGTCGCCTCAGGCAAAAGGATGAATTCCTCTGGGCGATCGCGCCGCCAGCGTGATGGGATGGTGATCCGATTCTTCTCGTCGATGGAATGCCGAAATTCTCCGGCATAGAAGCGTTCGGGTTGGGAATCGGCATCCATTGTCGTGTGGAGGAATAACCCACTTTACTCCACCTGACCCCACCTTTAACCACTTCCTAAGCGGCCGGTCAATAAAAATTTTCAGTCTCTTTGCGCCCAACCGTTTGGATCAAAACCAAGATGCGGGTCGCCTCTCCCTTCGCAATCCCTGGGGAGCGCGCGCTTCCAGCGTGCTGGTTTCGGCATTCTGCCGAAACGAACTTTAATTTTGGATTTCATCAGTCCTCCCAGCCAGTGCATGGGGAAAGTTCGCGTAAGCCTGACGGCTTTCGCCAGCACGCGGCAAGCATGCGCTCCCCAGACCAACCGCATCCACGTTATGTCACGTTTGTGATGTTGGAGTTGAAGGTACGAAAGCCCCAGCACAGTTTTCCGGGGACCGTATTATTCCGTCGTCGGTCGACGTCATCTGGAAGATCCGTTCGAAACAATGGGCGCGTACGTTGACGCACTCAAGTTTTCCGGCGGTTTGTTCACGCTAATGCCGGAACGCGCAGTGCGAGACATCATCGATCTTTGTCGTCAGCACGGAGGTGCTTGTTTCCACGAGTAGATTTATCGAGCGTGTGCTGGTCCAGGGTAGCGACGCGGTTCGCAAATACGTTGGCGAAATGCAAGAGAATAGGCTTCGACGTCATCGAAATTTCAGCCGGGGTTCGTCTCAATCCCGACTGATGACTGGCTGCGGCTGATGAATTCGTGCGCTAATCGGGATTGAAAGCGAAACCGGAAGTGGGGATTCAATTTGGAGCGGGTGGAGCGACGCCGCCGGTGAACTAAAGGCTGAGGGCACACGCGACCCGAGTTGGACGATCGCGCAGGCAAAACGGTTTTCGAAGCCGGCGCGAAGATCATTATGATCGAGAGCGAGGGCATCACGGAAAATGTTGACGCTTGGCGCACGGACGTTCCCGCGAAATTCATCGACGAGATCGGCATGGAAAAACGGATGTTCGAGGTCGCCGATCCCGATGTGTTCGCGTGGTACATCAAGAATTACGGCGCCGAAGTGAACCTGTTTGTCGATCACAGTCAGATCGTGCAACTGGAATGTTTGCGCGCCGGCATCTGGGGACGAAAAGTTTGTGGGGAAGGGTGGTAATGTATAAGGAATGACGAAGCAAATCCGAATAATCGTAGCGCGTTTCTGTGAAGCGCCACGGCGTATCATCATTCGGATTTCGTCATTGTTTCGTCATTAGACATTCGTCATTTTGCGACGAGATGCCTCGCAAACCAGCCGCTCGCAAGTTGTGCCACTTTCTCCAGAGCGCCCGGTTCTTCAAAGAGATGCGTCGCGCCGGGAACAATTTCCAATTTTACTTCGCAACGCATCCGATCCCGCGCCATTTCGTTTAGCT
>DATFXC010000234.1:0-5803 GCA_035258625.1 Candidatus Udaeobacter sp.
GCGCAAAGCGTCGGCACTTTGGTCAAAAAAAGATCTCTAGCCACCAGCAACACCGATTGCGCCATCGCAAGTGTGATCGGCGGAATGGTGCAGACCGACGGCGCTATTCTGGGAATTGGAACAATTTCCCGTTTCACCGCCGCCGCAGAACTCAATCAACCTGTACAAAAAAGTGGCCGCTCGACAGGGGTGACGCGCAGTCATGTTTCGGGATTAAACGCCACCGTCAGTGTGGTCTTTAACAGAGAATGCCATGGCACCAAGTATCAGAAGACGTTCCATGGCCAGATCGTGGTGAGCAATCCATCGCAGCAGTTCATGAGTTCAGGCGACTCCGGATCGCTTCTCGTTGAGGATATTTCACCGAATCCACGCGCAATCGGCCTGCTCATCGCAGGCAACAATTCGTCGGCGTTTGCTAATCCAATCGACGAGGTGCTCAATTTCCTCGGTGCGACTATGGTGGGGAATTGACTGGAATATGAAGACGAACCGGTGCCAAGAAACGACTTTGGCATCGGTACTAATTTTCGTTTTCTTTTTGAGTTTACTCGCCATTTATCCTCAGGCCATGGCCCAGAACGGTTCGCCCAATCGCGATATCAACGCCGTTCTCGCCGCCCATGACAAGGAGCTGCTGGCGATTCCGGACGTGGTTGGAGTGTATGTCGGCACAAGCGGAGATGAGCGACAGGTTTGTTTGAAAGTCATGCTCGCCAGAAAAAATCCAGAGTCAGAGCGAAAGATCCCGCCGACGATCGAAGGTTATCGTGTTGTCACCGAAGTCACCGGCGAGATCGAGGCACGAGGCACATCTGGGCCCGGGCAAAAGCCCTAACGACTGACGCTGAAACGAAAGAACGTCGCGCTTTTGCCTCGCTCTGCGTCCTGCGCGGCCAATCTCACCGAGTTCTGCGATTGAAATCGTGTAGGTAATCCCGGGAGCGCTCTGGTTCACAGGTTTCCGAGGTAATATTTGTATGCGTCAAAAGCGGCGTTTAATTCGTTCCGACCCAATTGCCCGCAACTTGCTTTGGATGCTGGTGCTCCTGATCTTGGTTTGTGTCGTTCTCATGGTCCGCAACTGTCACGCGGGAGGCTGGTGCGCGCGCGTTTTGGAGGGCGGCGCTGTTGTGCCGTTTTCCTTTTTGATGCGAGATGAGCGCCGAGGATTACACCTTGCGAATTTGTGATATATTCCGCCGATGCAAACGCCAGAAATTACCGCATATCTAAAGACCTATTGTGGCTGGAGCGCCGGCGTCCGCGCCGTTCTTGCCAAATACAATCTGCCCTACATGGAGAAAGACATCATTCAGAACCCTGCGTTTCGCTGGGAAATGGAAACTAAAAGTGGCCAGCCCCTTTCGCCGTGCGTCGACATCAACGGGCATATGCTGGCCGACGTCAGCGGCGAAGAAGTCGAACGGTATCTGATCGAGAATAAGCTCGTCGAAGAGAGCGACGCTGCGACCGACGTTCCGACCAACGCGCCCTGTGCAACTGAGCAGCACGAGGGCGTAGTAAAACTCAATCTGTAATTTGTTAAAAGGTCACAACGTTAAAAAGCTTAAATCGTTGAACCGCTGAAAGGTTAAAGAGTCAGAGAGGTTAAACCGCTTTTAACCTTGTAACTGCTTTAACTTTTTTAACCTTTCAGTAATGCAATTCTTCGCTCGCCTTCGACGCTCAAAGAAAGCGCGCGGGAACATTCTCTTTCGCTACGGCTGGAAGGTCACGCTGCTTCTTCTGTTGGCAGGCGCCGCGTTTGCCGTTTTTCTCTTTTACGGCACCTGGGCGCAAACCTTCGACATGAAGAATGTCGGCGAAATGCCGGAGCGAAATACTGTTTACGACGTCGATGGAAAAATTTATAGCCGCCTGGCCGGGGCGAATCGTCTCAAGGTCTCGTTGAGCGAAGTTTCGCCGTACTTCATCACCGCAGTATTGGCCCGCGAGGACGCCCGATTCTATGACCACAAGGGCATCGATTGGCGCGGAGTTCTGCGCGCATTGACCCGGGACATTTTAAGCATGTCCGCCAAAGAAGGCGCGAGCAGCCTGACGATGCAATTGGCGCGCAACAGTCTCCCGCTGGGTGGGCGTACGTTCAGCCGGAAATTGCTCGAAGCAATGGTGGCGCTGCGCGTCGAGCGTGAGTTCACTAAACAGCAGATTCTCGAGCTTTACGTTAACCGCATTTATTTCGGTACCGGTTGTTACGGAGTCGAGACGGCTTCACAAGCCTACTTCGGCAAGTCCGCCTCGAAGCTGAATCTTTCCGAGGCCGCGCTGCTGGCCGGCTTAATTCGCAGCCCGAACCGATTCTCGCCTCTGAAAAATCCTGAAGGCGCAGCGATCCAGCGCGACGCGGTTCTGGATCGCATGGTGGACCTGAAAAAGATTGCGCGGACACAGGCCGAGGAAGCGAAAAACGTAAAGGTCGTCACACATCCCAAACGAATGCCGCAGATCCAGGAGAACTATGCGATGGACGCTGTGCAGCGCGCTTTAAGCCTGATCCTGACGCAAGACCAGATGGATGACGGCGGGCTTTCCATCTACACCACGCTCGATCCAGCGCTGCAAAACGCGGCGCAGGATTCCCTTGAAGCACAACTGGCCAGGATAGAGCGCCAATCGAATTTCCGCCATCCGACGAAGGCGGAGTACAAAGTGCCTGAGAACGGGGAGGGCGACGCTGCCATGCCATACCTCGAAGGCGCGGTGGTTGTGATTGACAATGCCAGTGGCGGGATTCGCGCGCTCGTCGGCGGCCGTGATTACTCGCAAAGTAAATTCAATCGCGCCCTGGCTCCGGCCAACCGGCAGGTGGGTTCGGCGTTCAAGCCTTTCGTGTACGCAATCGCGTTCAGCCACGGCCTATTACCGGGGGCCGCGATCAGCGACGGCCCGATCCAGCCCGGCGAAATCGAAGGCGCAGGAAATTGGTCGCCTGCGAATTCTGACGGCACCTACGGGGGTGTGATGCCTTGCTCCTACGGCCTTGTTCATTCGCGTAACACCATGAGCGTGCGCGTCGGACAATTCGCCGGGCTCGATGCGGTGCAAAAGGTCGCGAACAATCTCGGCATCGCTCAAAATGTTCCGCATGGTCCCGCCATCTACATCGGCTCGTTCGAGACAAACCTGAAAGATTTGACTTCTGCTTACACCGTTTTCCCTAACGCCGGTGTGCGCAAGCAGGCGTACATCATCGAACGAATTGACGATCAGCAACACAAGCCGATTTATCTCGCTGCGCACATCACTTCACAGGCGCTCGACGCCGGCGCGGCATGGATGACTTCGCAAGTGATGGAGGACGTCTTGACCCAAGGCACCGCCGCGAGCGCGCGCTCGTTGGGCTTCAAATTACCGGCGGCAGGCAAGACCGGCACCACCAATGATTACAAGGATGCCTGGTTCGTGGGTTACACCAGCACGCTCACCTGTGGCGTCTGGGTCGGATTTGATCAACCGACCACGATTGTGGCGCGCGGTTACGGCGCGGCTCTGGCGTTACCGGTCTGGACTCAGGTGATGAACAAGGCATCGAAACATTATCCGACGGAGCCGTTGCAACCGACGATGCCGCTCCAACGGGCGACGGTCTGCTCCGCTTCCAATCAGCTCGCGACCACGGGCTGCATGTCGGCCGGCTCCGCGTATGACATCAATTTGCCGGTCGATAAAATACCAACCGCTGCCTGCCAGATGCATGGCGGTGCGCAGTGGCCGTTTGCACAACAGGCGCCGGGTGTGCCGTCAAAGGCGGGCGATTTTCCAAGTCGTGTCTTCAGATCGTTTAGGAGACTTTTCGGCGGAAGATAGCGAGGAAACGCAAATCGATCTTGCAGCGTCGTCAGTTGTAGGGGGAGCTTGTGTGAGGAAGCAAAGCCCGGCGGTTCATTGCCGAGGTCTAACCAATTTTCATCGCTATCAGCCCGGCAAGTCTTATCGGGAGGGCAAAACTCCTTTTTAGAACGGGGTGTATCTCCCAATAACCTCAGCGATGGCGAAAAAGAACACTTCTTTCAGTACCCAAAATGCGGTCAGTTTGTGGACAGGCGCGAACTCCGCGACGGTCCACTCTTTCGGAATCCAGCGGGAACCGTCTCGCCCCGTAGAAACCGCTGCAGAATTTGTTGAGCACGTCGTTCGTTTCGTCGTTCGTTCCACCACCGATTGACGCCGGAAGGATGCGGAAAGATCAAGAACCGGCGTCCATAAATGCGTATCTCGGCCAGAAAAGGCAAGTCGCGGAAGCCGAAGCAGCGCGCGACGTTCTTACCGAGCAGGACGAGGCGCTCGACGCGCCAATCCATTAGGACGTCGGCGGCGTTGAGGTTGCCTTTCGCGTGGTCGAACGCGTCGCGTTTGACGCGCTTCCCGCTGTAGTGCGTGTTCAGGTGCTTTCGGCGACACGCGATTAGCTCGCCGTAACTCATTCCGGCCAGTCGCGCGATCTTCTGGCCGTTCGGTCCCGCTAGTGGTTTGTGCGGGTCGCCGCGTCGCGACGGCGCTTTGCCGACCAGCCCGATCTTGTGCGTCTCGATCTTCTTCTGTTTCATGATTTTCATACCGTCCCGTGCAAACGCTTGCGACGCGCGGATCTTTATTAGGCAGCATC
Organism: Candidatus Udaeobacter sp.; assembly: GCA_035258625.1. Taxonomy (GTDB): domain Bacteria; phylum Verrucomicrobiota; class Verrucomicrobiia; order Chthoniobacterales; family UBA10450; genus Udaeobacter. The sequence continues at coordinate 4,634 of DATFXC010000234.1, forward strand.
GTCGCAATGACAATCCTTCATTCGGCTGAGCAAGGTCTACACCAGCCGGCTTTAGTGCAATCGAAAAGTCGATCACCTATCAAGTGATCCGCATTGATTCAGGGAAAATATTGCGGATTTATCAGGGTCGTAATTGAACCGCTGCTGCACGTCTTTGCGTTACTTCAGTCAACTAAACATTGGAGATTCCCGCGAACACGGCGTCGACCAGCGGATATGCTTTCACTGTTGTCGAGTTGTGCCTCCTTGCTGTTGTTGTTGTTCATTTGGCCTTTCAACTGTTCCAATGCCGGTTGTGGAGCTGGGCGATGGCGTCGAACCCGCCGCTCGCCCAAAGAGGTGTGACGAACTCCGTTGTCCATGGTTTCATTTTTGGCCTTTCGTGCTTGGTCCATTGCTTCAAATGCGAGTCCCACTTGTCTTTTCGTAGAGGGCAGTAACGCTGGACGTTTCAGGCCGATGAAAAGCTTGTTATCGGCCCGAGCATCCTGATCGCTTTTCTATATCAGCCGACCGAACGGCAGCGCATCGGAAATTAGATCAACGCCGCGATGGTCATTGTGCGGGCGGACTTCATACGTATGCCCGTTAGGGCGACGGTGAAGGCATAATAGACGCAGTCTGGTTCATTGATCTCACCGCCCGCAGTCGACACGAGCGCTGAGCTACTAATCGGGGACACCACCGATGTTATGGTGTGCTGGCGCTGGTTCGTGGTATTCCGGCGTCGTTGTGTCAGTGCGAACTCGGAAAGGATCGTCGGAATTGCTCGCGCAAGAAACCAGCGCCATCACCACTACAGAGAGCACTGAAACAACAATAATCGACTTTTTCATGGCAAGGACTGTCGTTGACGTCGCCGGACAATTCAATCACACTGCGCCGTGCGGCGTAAAGCGTGCAGGAAGCCGAATTGAGCGCCGCACGTCCTGCGATTAGCTCAGCGATTCATCGACGCGATGTGCGGGACTGGATGCCTAACTGTGGTTGTTGTTTTGATTCCCACCCTGATTCCCACCTTGGCTGTCGAGGCTGCTCACCAAGCCGAACAGTAGAATGATCAAAATGAATACGATCGGCATTATACTCATGGTATATTCTAAAGAATTTGAAGATCGACATTTCACAAATACATGAAATTTCTTACGCCGTGCGCCGTAAAGGGCGCAG
>DATFXC010000235.1:0-6955 GCA_035258625.1 Candidatus Udaeobacter sp.
AGCTTGCTCGCGACGCGGCGCAGCTTGGTCGAGCGTTTGGCCGATTGGGGCGATCAACTGCGCTGGCAGGAGTTTTTCGACACGTACTCGAAGTTGATCTACTCAGCTGCGCGCCAATCCTCTCTCACGGATGCTGAAGCACAGGAAGTCGTACAGGAAACCGTGATCACGGTTGCCAAGAACATCGACAAGTTGAAATACGATCCGGCAATCGGTTCGTTCAAAGGCTGGTTGCTACAGATCACGCGCTGGCGAATTGCCGATCAATTTCGCAAGCGCGAACCCGGCAATGCGAAACGTCCTCGTTTGTCCGACGATCGCGCGACGGCAACAATCGAGCGTGTCCCCGATTCGCGCGGTATTGATTTGGATGCGGTTTGGGAAACGCAGTGGAAGGAGAATTTATTTGAGGCAGCCATCGCGCGAGTGAAAAAGCAAATCGAGCCCAAGCAGTTTCAGATTTTTGATTGTTACGTGCGCAAGGAATGGCCGGCACAGAAAGTTGCCGCGCGATTGGGAGTCAATATCGGTCAGGTGTATCTGGCGCGACATCGCGTCGGGGCACTGTTGAAGAGGGAAGTCAGAGCCTTGGAAAAAAGCGGCCGGTAATGGATCTGGTCTGGGGAGCGCACGCGTCTCGCGTGCTGGCGAAGGCCTCTGACGTTCGCGAACCTTCTTCTGAAGTCGCGATCGCCTACGAGCAACGAGTTTCAGGAAGAACATTCGGCGCGACGTCGAAAGCAGCACACGGGGACGCGTCCGCTACCCAGAATTGCTTCGCCTCCGCTGGTTGTGTAAAATCGTTCATTCCCGATCAGGTTACGGCTCAGATACCAATCATTCCCGATCACGAATTGCTGCGCGTGATCGGGCGCGGCGCTTACGGCGAGATTTGGCTGGCGCGGACTGTGATCGGTGCGTTTCGCGCTGTGAAAATCGTCTACCGCACCACGTTCGAAAGCGAACGCGCGTTTCTCAGGGAATTCGAAGGGATGTCAGCGTTTGAGCCGATCTCTCGCGCGCATGCCGGCTTTATCAACATCCTGCACGTCGGACGGACCGCCGATTATCTCTACTACAGCATGGAGCTGGCGGACGATCATTTGGAAGGGCGCAAGATCGATATTGGCAGCTACGAACCCCGCACGTTGAAGACCGATCTCGCGCGGCACAAATGCCTCTCCGCCGATGATTCGATTCGGCTCGGGCTTTCGCTAACGGAAGCGCTTGAAGCGTTGCACAAACGCGGGCTGACCCATCGTGACATCAAACCGTCGAACATCATTTTCAGCGAACGCGTGCCCAAGCTGGCCGACATCGGATTGGTGGCGACCAGCGGACAGCAATCATTCGTTGGAACGGAAGGTTACATCCCGCCGGAAGGGCCGGGCACCCCGCGCGCCGACATTTATAGTCTGGGTAAACTTCTTTACGAAACCTGCACCGGAAAAGACCGGCTCGATTTTCCCGAGGTCGATTCGCAATTGAGCACGCGCCCGGATCGTGAACGTCTGCTGCAGCTCAACGACGTGCTGGTGAAAGCATGCGCCAACGATCCGAACAAACGTTACCACTCGGCCGCGGAAATGCATCGCGACCTCGCCGCGCTGGAGCACGGTGAACGCCCGCGAAAATCGCGCGCAAAAATTTTGCTGATGACGGTATCGCTCATGGTTCTTCTGGTCGCCCTAATCGGATTTTGGCTAAAGCCGTCACAACCGAGCGCTGATCTTCATCTGCAAACGACGATCCGGACCGAGCCGGCTGGAGCCCTCGTTGTTTTAGGCGATCATGCGCAAAAAAGCCCGGCGACATTTGCAGACTTGGAACCGCGCAAATACACCCTGCGCGTCATGAGCCCGGGATTCGAACCGGTGGAAACGAGTGTTGACTTCAGACGCAAACAGGTACCAGATCTGCCGCCGTTTCGACTTCTGCGAAGTAAAGGGGCTCTCAAAGTCCAATCCGAACCACCCGGGGCGCAGTTTTCATTGCGAAGCGAGGACGGGCAGGTTTCGCGCGAAGGCCTAACGCCGCAAACCGTAGCTGATCTTCCAACGGGCAAATACTCGATCGTCGTGCGCCACGACGACTGGGAAATGCGCGGCGACGTCGACGTGCAACGCGGCGACACGGCGAATAAATCCTTCGCGTTTGTTAGGGCACTCACAAACATTACCAGCGAACCCAGCGGTGCCGACATTTTCGTGGATGGGCAATCGCGGGGGCGCACCCCGCTCCGCCTGGATCTGCCCGCGCGTTCGCACGAAACAGTCGCGCATTTGGACGGGTGGCCTGACGAACAGCGAAAGATTGACGTCGTCGCGCAACGAGACAACGCAGTGCATTTTGTGTTCGCAAATGGCAGTGTGAAGATCACAAGCGCACCGGGCGGTGCGACTGTGATGGCGAACGGAAAAGAGTTGGGCCAAACGCCACTGGTGATCGAGGAAGTGAAGCCAGGCGAGGTCACGTACGAGCTGCGCCTATCCGGTTACAAACCGGGGTCGGTCAGTGGCAAAGTCGAGCCGCAACAGCAGACATTTTTGGCGGCCCGTTTGGAAAAGAGCGTTGGGCCTGCGCCTGGGCAACCATTCACCAATTCGTTAGGCATGAAGTTCGTTCCGCTTGGCGACGATCAGATTTCGGTCTGGGAGACGCGCGTGCAAGATTACGAAGCGTTTTGCCGCGCCACGGGGCGACGATACGAGCCGCCTGATTTCCAACAGACATCAACTGACCCGGCTGTAAAAGTGAGTTGGTTCGATGCGATAGCGTTTTGCAAATGGCTGACCGAAAAGGAACGCGACGAAAATCTGATTGAAGAGCGGGAAGCGTACCGGCTGCCGACCGACGCCGAGTGGAGCATGGCAGTCGGTTTGGCGAATGAAAGCGGCTCGACGCCGGAAGCTCGCGACGGCAAAATTAAGAACGAATTTCCGTGGGGAAAACAATGGCCTGCGCCCAATGGCGCAGGGAATTATGGCGCAACATCGGGACGGCGCCGCGGCGCAACTATGCCGGTTGGGAGTTTCAAGTCGAACTCGATAGGCTTATACGATCTCGGCGGAAACGTTTGGGAATGGTGCCTCGACACCTATAAAGGCGACAACAGTGCAACTGGCCGGACCTGGGGGGTGTTGCGCGGTGGCTCATGGGCGACCAGCAATCGTCTCGAGCTGCAATCCTCCTATCGAAATGTAGTCGATCGCAATGAACGCGACGTGATTTACGGATTTCGCTGCGTGCTCGCGACGCAGCGTAGCGGTGACATCAACAATCAATAAGGAGCAACGACAAACGGGCTACGGGATATAAATTCGAATTTCGAAGGCGTATCCCGACAAACTACGCTTGCGTGTGCCGCGCGTAGTGCCTGTCGACGCCCGTTGGAAGCAGGCGTTTGCGGCCGCGTTGGCGCCGGCGCGCGAGGCTGGCGCGGCCGCCCCTGGTCCGCATCCGGGCGCGAAAGCCGTGCTGGCGTTTACGGGTTCGCTTGGATGGCTGATAAGTGCGTTTCATAAAGTCGGGCCCGTTACGAGAGCGCTTACACTAGGGGCAAGCCCATCATTGTCAATTCGCAGTCAGGTCAGCCCGGATTTACAAAGTTGCCAACACGGCGCATTTTTGGAACAACGAGTCGGAATTAATGGGCGAAAGAGAAAATGTCGTGATCGAGCCGGCTACCGAAGCCGACCTCGATGAGTTGTCGGAAATGCTCCGCGAGCTATTCGCTCAGGAAAGCGACTTTCGGCCCGACAAAGACAAGCAGTTGCGTGGGTTGCGGCTCATTTTCGAACAACCCAGCCGCGGGCGTGTTTTCGTGCTGCGTCGCAACGGCGCGATCGTCGGAATGATCAACCTGCTTTTCACCATTAGCACGGCCGAAGGCGGCTTCGTGATTTTGCTGGAGGATCTGGTGGTCCACAAGGAGTACCAAGGCAAAGGCTACGGCAAAAAGCTCCTCGAACACGCCATCGATTTCGCAAGGAAAAAGAATTTCCTTCGGATAACTTTGCTGACGGATCGCCCGGAAAACGTGGCCCAGGCGTTTTTCCGAAAACACGGTTTCGTTGAGTCTTCGATGATTCCCATGCGTCTGTGGATTAGCGCCCAGAACGAACGGACGGAATCAAACGAATAGGGCGTCTGGCGGATTGTGCTCCAAGAATTGTTGATGTTCAGCCTCCCAGCTCCTCGATGCCCATGAAAGGCGCGCTGCCAATTTTTCGTTTGGCAGGAATACGTGTGTATCTGCATTTCACTTGGTTCATTGTCGCCGCGCTCGAAGTGACGCGATTTGCGCACCGGTATCACAATCCAATCTGGGCAGCATTGGAATATTGCGCGCTCTTTGCAGTTGTGTTGCTTCACGAATTCGGACATGCCTTTGCCTGCCGCCAAACTGGCGGGCAGGCAGACACGATTGTGCTGTGGCCGCTTGGCGGGATCGCCTTTGTCAAACCTCCACCTCGACCTGGTGCTTACCTTTGGAGCATCGCAGCTGGGCCACTCGTGAATGTAGTGTTATTTTCGTTGTTCACCTTTTTCGCCTTTGTGCTCATCCAGCTCCAGGGGAAAACAGTGCATCCAGATTTCTACCAGTTTGTTTTGACCGTCTGGTTCATGAACGCCGTGTTGTTGTTTTTTAATTTGATTCCTGTTTATCCGCTTGATGGCGGCCAAATCCTGCGCGGACTGCTTTGGCTCAAAGTTGGACCGATTCGCAGCTTGAAAGCAGCGAGCATAATTGGCTTCGGAGGAGCAATTCTATTTGCGCTTTGGGCGATCGCATCGCGATCCATCTGGTTAGGCATACTCGCCTTCTTCATTTTCGCGCAGGCGCAAGTCGGCTGGCGCGCCGCTCAGAACCTGGCTCTCGAATCGCAGGAGGCTGCACGCCGCCAAGCTGCACTTTCTCCGCCGCCAATTCCGGAGCGGCAACTCTAGGCCGAGCTATCTCGCGCCGCTGTGAATGAGCGTCGGCAATTGAGATACGAGCCGGTTTTTGAATTCCGCGCGGAACTGAATTTCGTCGACTACTTTTGCGACTTCGGGCGCGCTTGCCGGAGGCAGGTTCTTCTTGGCGTAATTTTTTAGTTCGTCCGCGCGCGAGCCATCGGTGAAAAATGTGAACAGACCGGGCGCGTAACGGTTTGCACCTGCCGCGTCGACCTTGGCGAGCAGGGCTTTCATATTTGTCTTCGCGAAGTCCCAGGCGATCTCCGGGTGACCGCTGTCACGGGCGACGCGTGAAACTAGAAAGATGGCGCGGCTCGTTGGCAGCTCGTCTGTGAGGGCAATCGTAAGCGCCTTTTTCAGCAAATTGGGATCAGTCGCGCAAGTGAGTGCATTGTAGTAATTCTGTTTCTCCTCAATGCTGGTGGTCTTCAAGCCGAGCTCGTGCAGCTTGTTCCACGTCTTTTCGTCAGCATAGCGACCGGCGACCGCCAGAACTGGCGCACGCAGATCTGGTGGCAACGACGCCGAATGTGCAAGGTATTTCTCGAAACGCTCGCGGCAGCCAGCGATGATCTCCGGATCGTTCAAATCTCCCAGCGTGCTGATCAGGCTCGCGCGCAAGCTTCCAGCCGTAGGCGCTTCGCCCGCTTTGGGTTCCCAGCCAAGCGTTTCGAAGGTTGGCCGCAAAAGGGATCGGGCATAGCCTTGGAATTTTTCGCGTTCAGGACTGCCGACTAGCAGACCGTTCATGAAATCCAGTACGTTGATGGTCTGTTCACGCTCGGCGAGATCCGTAGAAGCGGGCAATTCTTCAACTAATCGAAAATAGAGCGAGACCGGCGCGCGACCGGCCTGCGCAAGCGCCCATGTATCGCTCAGAAGATTGACGCGATCTTCGATGCCCAACTTCGGTACCGCCTTAACCAGCAATTCCCACAACGGCTCATCATACTCGACGCGATAATTTCCAGCGCCGTTGACGTTCAACTTGAGTGCGCGATCTGCAGGAATGTTTTCCAGAGCCGCCGTCCTATCGGTCATCAGCAAAGTCGCAGGTGCTTCGCCAACGAGAGAATACGTCAGCGGGATTTGCCAAAGTAGCGGCGGAGCGTTTTTGAAATTCACCGTGAAGCGCTCCTGTGTGAGCTGCACCTTGCGATCAACCTCGCGTTTGACGTTCACGATTGGAAAACCCGGCTGTTGCGTCCAACCGGCGGCAATTTTACCAATGGGTTTCTTCGAAGCTTCCGACAGCGCGTCCCACAGATCCGCGGTGGTCGTATTCGAATACCCATGGGCGGCGATGTACCGGCGAATTCCGTCGCGAAAAACGTCTTCACCGAGAAAACTCTCCAGCATTCGCAGGAACGACTGGCCTTTCTTGTAGGTGATATCGTCAAATGCGCTGTTGGCTTCGGCTTCCGTTGCGACATGCTGCTGAATCGGATGGGTAGTCGAGCGCGCGTCGCCCTCCATCGCCGCTTCCTTCGCGATTCCGCTGCGCCGCGCCGGATCACGCGGTAAGTCCCGTGCCAGCCAGACTTCCCATTGCGGGTTGAAATGTGCAGTGCATTTGCTGCCCATCCAGGAGGCGAACCCTTCGTTGAGCCAGAGGTTGTCCCACCACGCCATGGTCACGAGATCGCCAAACCACATGTGAGCCATTTCATGGGCGATCACTTCGTAAATGTCTTGCTTTGTCCGGGCCGAAGAATTTTTGGGGTCAAATAAAAGCCCGGCCTCGTAATAAGTAATCCCGCCCCAGTTCTCCATCGCACCACCGAAGCCGCCAGGAATAGCAATTTGATCTAGCTTCGGCAACGGATACGGCACGCCGAAATAATCGTTGTAGTACTTCAAAATCTCCGCCGAGGCCTCGAGCGCGTAGCGACCCAGTTCTGCTTTGCCTTTTGTCGCGATTACGCGGATCTGAGTCGGGCCAACTTGCGACTCGATAAAATCGAGTTCGCCCGCCACGAATACATTCAGGTAA
>DATFXC010000236.1:0-13950 GCA_035258625.1 Candidatus Udaeobacter sp.
TAATTGTCAACGCGTTGAGAACAACGCGTTGCACCTAGAGTGCGTCTATCGCCTCGTGCATGTCGTCGACTGTCACGTTATCAGCGAGGTAGGCTATGCCAATGCGGGGCGTGACGACAAAGCGCACCTTTCCATTTTCAAATTTCTTGTCGAATCTTAATGCGTCGAGAATCTTCTTACGCGGAAATCTGGGTGGCAATCGCGTCGGTAACTCGAATCGTTCGAGAAGATCAACAATTGCCGCGCGCTGATCTGGCGGCAGCCCAGCTTTGTTCACCGAAATTGCGCACGCGGCGACAATTCCAAGGCTTACGGCTTCTCCATGCAGGAACTCGCGGTAATTTCCGGCACGCTCGATCGCGTGCCCCACCGTATGCCCGAAATTCAGAAGCGCACGATGGCCCGTCTGGTCGCGCTCGTCTTTCGCGACGATTCTGGATTTGATTTGGATGTTGCGTTTGACCAGTGAGAGTAGCGCATGCGTCTCGCTTGCGCGGCGCAAGCCGGAGGCATGCGCTACCTTTAATTGCTCGAACATCTTTGCATCGGCGATGATGGCGTGCTTGATGATCTCCGCGAACCCTTGATTGAATTGACGACGCGGCAGTGTTTTCAAAACATCGAGATCATCAATCACCAGCGAGGGTTGATGGAAAGCGCCGATCAGATTTTTGCCGGCGCGCGTATCCACTCCGGCTTTACCGCCGATCGAACTGTCCACCATTGCCAATAGAGTCGTTGGAATTTGGACATGCGGAATGCCGCGGTGATAAATCGCGGCCACGAATCCAGAAATGTCGCCAATCATCCCGCCGCCCAGACCTATCACAAACGATTGGCGGTCAAGTCCCGCAGCGATCATTTGGTCGCAAATCGCAGAGGCTTGCTTCAGTGTTTTGGATCTTTCGCCCGCTGGAATCGTGATCAGAATTGGGCGAAATCCGGCTGATGTCAGGCTCTTCCCTATTCGATCAGCAAACAGCGGCGCTACATTGGTATCGCTAATGATGGCGCAGGTCTTGCGAGCCAAATACTTGCGTGCATATACGCCGAGCCGACCAAGCAAGTTAGTACTAACAAGTAGCGAATAGCGGCACTCGGCACCGTGCGCTTTGACAACCGCTACGGAAAAGGGGTGTAAGGCTTCCAACGGAGTTCGCCGTCCGCGTCGCTCGGTGGGTTGTTTGCGTTGTTCGTGAAGGCCGGACCCGTTCCGCTCCAGAGCATTGTCTCAGCGTGCCAGTCGGCGAAAAGTGCGTTAATCTTTGTACGGTGGTTGTGTGGCCCACCTACGGCAGTTCCGCCAGGATTGCTAGTTGCCGGAGTTCCGCCAGTGTTAACAGTGACACCCGGGGCCGAGGAATTCGCAGCACCTTGGAAAGTGGCTGTTGCTCCAGTTGCCTGTGCGGGCGCAAACACTATAAAAGTCACAGGCTTGGTAACCTTGTCGGAGGAAATTGGGGCGAGGGGGTTGCCTGAATAGGAGTTACCGTTGATCCCATAGCTGACAGCAGTGTTTGCGCCACCCACTTCATCGCTGGCGCGCGCATCAAAGGGTGATTCAAGCACGCGCCATTTTGAGATATATTTCTGTTCCAGTTGCAACATCCATGTTGTAGTTGCTGATCCCGGAAACGCTCCATTGTTGTCGTTCATGTAAAGCTGCGTAGCTGCACCGATCTGGCGCAGGTTGCTTAGGTCTTTTAAAACCTTCGCGCGCTCATAAACGCTATGCATAGCTGGAACCGCCATTCCGGCGATGACGAAGATAGTCGCGATTGCGACGAGCAACTCGATCAGGGTAAAAGCGCGCGTAACATGGGGAGGGGAACTTTTGGTCATAGAGATTGGGGTTAGCTGCGCATCATATTGCGCATGAGGAGCGAGCGAAAGCGAAAAAGAGCCGCAAAAGTAAGATTGCTTGACAAGGCATTTTCCATTCGGTGTAAGTAGGTCATGCCCGACCAAGAGCCTACTCCATCTTCACCTCCGCCAACTCCCGGCCCCGAGCTCGGCCCAAAATCCAGTGCGACGGGGTTACCTTCTAACGTGGCTGCGGCACTCGCCTGCATCCCGTTAATTGGCGGCATCATTTTCTATATTGTCGAAAAGTACGACGGTTTTGTGCGTTTCTACGCGATGCAGTCGATCATCTTCGGCGGCGCTTGGCTTTTGTTTAGCATTGTCTCAAGAATCCTCTTCCTAATCCTCTGGTCGATTCCGGCGATTGGTGGAATTCTGGTGTTTTTCTGGGGAATCATCCAGGCACTGGTTCATATTGCGTTTCTCGTTGTCTGGATCGTTGCCACGGTTAAAGCGTTTACCGGCGTGCGCTGGGACATTCCTTACATCGGACCGGTGGCGCGGAGGCAGGTCGAAGGTCCGGTCTGAGTTTATAGGGCGTTTGACTCGTTTGCTCCTGCTCTCTCGCCAGAATGGCTTCCCGTCTATGTCGCTCGCGTCCGCGCGGCTTCCTTCTGGGAAACGCTAGGGCCGTCTCACACAGCCGCCCTACAGTTTTTCAGCGTCCGAGCAACTTCACCACTACTTCGGTCAAGATCAGCTCGTGATCGAGCTGGGTAGTCACAAGTTTTACATTGGCATCGAGACAAGCGCGCATTGCCTGAATCAATTGGTTGGTCTTGAACTGGTGCGCGTGCTGGGCGGCAACTGCCAGACCGTAGGCATTAATTGAGCCGTCTTTTTTGCGAGGCACATGCTCCGTTGCTTTTACCGGCAAGCGATTTATCGCAGAGATGAACTGAAACGGCGAGTGCGGACGCCGAATGCCATGCGTCTCCATCAGATCTTTTGCGAGCAGTAAATTGCGGATCGTCGGGACGATCGCGGCCAGCAAAATGCCGATGGCGTTCTCGCCCTGCTCTAACAACCGTCGCACGAGGGCCAGCGCCAGTTCGAGATCCCGCGCGGCCACGGCGTTGCTCAGCTCGAAAATGACGCCTGCGCGTGAAAGCGGTACCAATTCCCGAATAAGCTCGACACGCGCTGCGCGCTCTTTGCCGAGGAACGTATCGATCTTCTCTAGTTCGTTGTCGATTTGTCTCGTGTCGCCTCCGGTCAGCAAAACAAATAAATCGAGCGCGTCGTCATCGAATTCGAGTTTTCGCTTTCTTGCGCGTCTGCGAACAATTTCCGTTGCTTCTTCTTCCCAGCCAGTCCGGGCTGAATCGAGCCGATCAAAAACCTGCAACTCCGCGCGTTTGAGCAACGTTTTGTAGAACGAGCGCCGCTTGTCCACTTCGGTGGCGCTGATTAAAAACGTGAGCCCGGAACCGAAACCGCTGTCGATTGCTGCGGACAATTCTTCCAGCGTAGATTGCACCTCGGTTGAGCGCGCCTTTGGATCGTCGCCGAAGAAGTTCGCGTTTTTGAGCCAGACCACTTTTGTGCTGCCGAAGAACGGCAAAGTTTGCAGCGCCTCGATGGTCGATCGAATTCGCGCAACGGCTTGATCAGTATTGTCCGCAGCGCCATCGATTACTTCCAGGCCGAAATCGCCGGCATCATCGGGCGTCAGTTTCTGCGCCAGTTCCGCAGCGACGCGTTTCACCTCCGCTTCGTCCGAGCCGACGACTGCGTAGATGCTCGCGGGTTCCGATTTCGATTTCGTTTTCGTTTTCGGCATTGGCGATTTCATCGCATGCGCGGCGAAGATCGACAAGATGTGAGCGCTACCGGGCGATGTCGCTACACGCGCGAGCGGCGACGGCCGGTCCCGCGGCTGCGGGACGAGTATCTTATCGGTCGACGCTTTGGTTCAATCTTTGTCAGGCCCGTGCCGCTCTTTACTTCCATGATTTGGTCGCGCAACAGCGCGGCGCGCTCGAATTCGAGATTTGCGGAGGCCTCCTGCATTTCCTGCTCAAGCTCGCGGAGCAGTTCAGAGATGTTGAAATCGCCGCCAGCTTCGCGAATTACCGACGCTTCAATTTCGCGTCCGCGCAAAATTGTGTGCAGACTCTCCTGCACGGCGCGCCGGACCGTTTGCGGCGTAATGCCGTGTTTTTCGTTGTACTCCATCTGCTTGGCGCGCCGGTATTTTGAAATCGACATGAGCGCCTCCATGCTTTGCGTGATGGTGTCGGCGAAGAGCACGACTTCACCGTTGATGTGCCGTGCCGCGCGACCGGCGGTCTGGATAAGCGACGTCTGGCTGCGCAAAAATCCTTCCTTATCCGCGTCCAGGATGCAGACGAGCGACACCTCGGGCAGGTCGAGCCCTTCACGGAGCAGGTTGATTCCGACAAGAATGTCGAAATCCGCCGCGCGCAAGCCGCGCAAAATTTCCACGCGCTCAATCGCGTCGATGTCGCTATGCAGGTAGCGCACCTTCAATCCGACATCGCGCAGATAATCGGCGAGATCTTCCGCGGTTCGCTTGGTCAGCGTCGTTACCAGAACTCGTTCGCCTCTTTCTACGCGTTGGCGGCAAAGCTCGATCGTTTCGTCGATCTGATTTCTTAGCGGCTTGACGGTAATCTTTGGATCGAGAAGGCCGGTGGGCCGAATGATCTGCTCCACCACGAGCGGGGCGCCCGCCGTGTGCATATCGAATTTTTCCGGCGGGTCATCGGTTGGTGAGATTCCCTTCAACGTTCGATGTTCGACGTTCGATGTTCGACGTTTTCCTCCGGGCAGAACGAACGGAACGAGTTCCTCCTCCCCGATCCGCTGTCGCCTGTGCGGGATGTATCCGTTGTTACCAACTACGCTATTTTGAATTTCGAACTCGGCCGGCGTTGCGCTCACGTAAATGGTCTGGTTCGTCAATTTCATGAATTCATCGAAATTAAGCGGGCGGTTATCGAGCGCGCTCGGCAAACGAAAACCGTATTGAACCAGCACAGTCTTGCGCGAGCGGTCGCCTTCGTACATCCCACCGATCTGCGGGATCGTGGCATGCGACTCATCGATAACGGTGAGGAAATCATCGGGGAAAAAATCGATGATGGTGTAGGGTCTCGAGCCGGGAGCGCGCCCGGATAGATGGCGTGAATAGTTTTCTATCCCATTGCAGAAGCCCATTTCCTGCAACATCTCCAAATCGTATTCGGTGCGCATCCGCAGGCGTTGCGCCTCGAGCAATTTGTTTTGCGACTCGAGTTCGAGGATGCGTTGCTCCAGCTCTTCCCGGATGGTGCGCAGCGCGCGATTGAGCTTGTCCGCCGGCGTGACGAACTGTTTGGCCGGAAAAAATGTGATGACGTTGAGTGATTCATGCGTGTGACCGGTCAACGGGTCGAACCGCCGGATGGCATCAATTTCGTCGCCGAAAAACTCCAGCCGAATTCCTTCTTCATCGGCGCTGGCAGGATAAATCTCGACCACGTCGCCGCGCACGCGAAACCTGCCGCGAGCAAAATTGACGTCGTTGCGCTCATAGAGCATCTCGATTAAACGACCGAGCACAGCTTCGCGACTGACGTGCTGACCGCGTTTCACGGTGAGCAGCATCTGTTCGTAATCTTCCGGGGACGTGATTCCGTAGATGCAAGAGACGCTCGCCACCACAATCACATCGCGCCGCGACAACAGCGCGCTGGCAGTCGAGAGGCGCAACCGCTCGATTTCTTCGTTTATAGATGAATCCTTCTCGATGTAAGTGTCGGATCGCGGGATGTAGGCCTCCGGCTGGTAATAATCAAAGTAGCTGACGAAATATTCTACCGCGTTACGCGGGAAGAATTGCTTGAACTCGGAGTAAAGTTGCGCGGCCAGCGTCTTATTGTGCGAGATGACCAGCGTCGGCCGATTCAGTTCCCGGATAACATTGGCGATGGTAAAGGTCTTGCCTGAGCCCGTCACCCCCAGCAGCGTTTGATGCCGGTTTCCCGCCTCGACAGACTTCAACAGCTTCGCGATTGCCTGGGCCTGATCGCCGCGCGGTTTGAAGTTGGATTCAAGCTGAAACGACATTTAGCAATTTTAGCACAACATCGACCTCAGCGTCGGGGCTCACTTTCGTCCTTGGTTGGGCTTGATGAGTGTGCTTTCGCGCGAATAGGATTTCAGAAATCGGAAAAATTGCGGAAGGTGCTGTTGCTGTTAAATCTATGCCCCCTGAATCTGAATATTCGGTTCGGTTACAGATTGGCCACGTTCTGTTTATGGACTTGGTCGGTTACTCCACACTGCTTCTCGACGAGCAACGCCAGTGTCAGGAACAGCTGACAGAAGTCGTCCGTGATACCAAGCAAGTCCGCACCGCGAGGGAAGTAGGGAAGCTGATTCGTCTTCCCGTGGGCGATGGAATGGCGCTCGTTTTCTTTGATAGCCCAGAAGCGCCGGTGCGGTGTGCGATCGAGATCAGCCGAAAATTAAAAGAGTATCCGCAACTGAAGCTTCGGATGGGCATTCACAGTGGGCCGATCAATGAAGTTCGTGACGTAAATGATAGAACCAACGTCGCAGGCGCCGGAATCAATGTTGCGAGGCGGGTGATGGATTGCGGAGATGGGGGCCACATCCTTTTGTCCAAGAGGGTCGCTGAAGATTTGGCCCAATCGCGGCGCTGGACTCCGTATTTACATGACTTAGGGGAGTGCGCCGTAAAGCACGGCGTTCCCATCTTCATCGTAAACTTCTACGGAGACGAGGTTGGAAATCCTGAGCTGCCGAAAAAGCTTCAGCAAGCGCAGTCGGAAGAGGCTGCTAAAGCTGCGGCTAGCAGTACTCCGCGGACGTTTCGGCGCGTATACATCGCGGCTACAGCCGGCATCGTTTTGGTTGCCACCATCGGCTTCGGCGTCTGGCTTTATCCCCGGCAGAAGTCAAAAGTGTTCCTGCCTGAGGAGAAAAGCATTGCGGTGTTGCCGTTCGAGAACTTTAGTCCCGAAAAAGGCAACGCATTTTTCGCGGACGGCATCCAAGACGACATCGTGACGAGCTTGGCAAAGATCAAAGACCTCAGAGTAATCAGTCGTTCCTCGGTGATGGCGCTTGGTGAAGCAGCAGCGCAGAATTTACGCCACATCGGCAGGAAGCTGGGCGTGGCGAACATTCTCGAGGGCAGTGTGCGGAAGGAAGGCGACCGCGTGGTGGTGAACGTGCAGTTAATTGATGCGCGAAATAATCGGCAGATTTGGGCAAATCGGTACGACCGCACTCTGGTTGATTCACTAGGATTGCAGGGAGAATTAGCAAGCGAAATTGCCGACACCCTCAGGGCGACGCTCAGCGAGGATGAAAAAGCACGGGTCACCACGAAACCGACGCAAAACGCCGACGCGTACGTGTTTTATCTGCGAGCGAACCAAATCTCCCGAAATCCCGACACGCTGCTGGAGGATTACGAGACCGCCGAGCAGCTTTACATGCAGGCAATCGAGCTCGATTCGAATTTTGCTCTTGCTCATGCGCAGTTAGCATCCGTTTGCGCTGCGATTTTCCACTATTACGAACCCACCGACAGCTGGAAAACGAAAGCACGCGCCGAGGCGGAAACTGCACTTCGCTTGCAGCCTAATCTCGCAGAAGCGCATTTCGCGCTAGGCCAGTACAGTTACTGGGTAGATCAGGACTACGACCGCGCGTTGGAACAGTTCGAAATCGCTTCTCGTTTGTCTCCGAGCAACGGAGAGATTCCCCGCTTTATCGCGGCGATCAGACGTCGTCAGGGCAAGTGGCAGGCAGCGCTCGAGGCATACGAAAGAGTTGCCAAGCTCGATCCGCAAAATCCGAACATAGTCCGCGAGCTCCTGCAGACCGACACCGCGATGCGCCGGTGGAAGGATGCGGCCGGATGGGCGCAGCGGTGGCGCACCCTGGCACCCGATTCGCTCATTGCAAAAATTCAAAGCGGATATGTTGATTTCTGGTGGAAAGGAGACACCCAACTGCTGAAATCAGTGGTGGATCAAATTCCCGCTGGTATCGACCCGGATGGTGCTGTCACCGCGACTCGATGGGACGTCGCCATGCTGCGCCGCGATTATTCTGGCGCCAATAGGGTTCTCCAAACTTCGGCGGCTAGTGAAGTTTCTTACACGACTGCTGGATTGACTCCGAAAGCATTCCTCGAAGGCTGCACCTATCTCGCATTAGACGATCGTCCGAATGCGAACATCACATTTGAGTCGGTGAGGCCAGCCTTTGAAGCGGCGCTGAAAGAAGCCCCCGCGAGCGCCGAGCGGCACGCGAGCATTGGGTGGCTTTACGCCTTAATGGGGCGGAAGAACGATGCGATCAGGGAGGGACAACGCGCCGTCGAACTCAAACCCGAATCGAAAGATGCCGTCGATGGCCCCCTTATGAGTGGCTACCTCGCGCTGATCTACGCTCGCGTGGGCGAAAATGACCTCGCCATTCCGTTAATCGAGCGTTTGCTCAAAACACCGGGCGCAGTGGACAGTGCCGATTACAGCATCACCGCTAACGATCTGAAATATCGTTGGGAATGGGACCCGCTTCGTAAGGATCCACGTTTTCAAAAACTTATCGCGCAGGGTGTGCCGTAGGCCATTTGTAGCCACGCGGCTGGCCAGCTCTACGCTGACCGAAGTCATGGCGCAGCGATGCGATTGCGCCGCGGAATCCCTGTAAACCTTAAAGTTCTCGATTGCCAAGCGTGGAGCAAATACGAGGCTTCGAACCGATAATGATCGACCCGTGAAGCTGAACGACTTTTTTGCCGAGCTGAAGCGAAGAAGAGTTTATAGCGTGGCAGTCGCGTATGTTGTAGGCGGCTGGGCGCTGGCTCAAGGCATCGCCCAGGTTTTTCCAGTATTCGACATTCCGATTTGGGTGGTGCGTCTCATCGTCGTACTAATCGTGCTCGGTTTCCCTGCGGCGCTTACGCTCTCCTGGTTTTTCGACTTCACTCGATACGGGATTGTGCGCACTCCCGATCGCGCACCAGAAGACCGGGTCGAACTTGTCGGATCGAACCTTTCATCCGAGAAATCGATCGCCGTTTTGCCTTTCAACAATTTGAGCGCAGGAAAAGACGAGACCTATTTTAGCGACGGCATTTCCGAGGAGCTTCTCGGAGCACTCGCCAAAGTCGACGGCTTGCGCGTGGCCGCGCGGCGCTCCTCGTTTTCGTTCAAGGACAAGGAAGCTGAACTCGCCGAAATTGCGGCGCGATTGAACGTAGAGCACGTGCTGGAGGGCAGTGTGCGGCGCGACGGCAATCGAGTCCGCGTTACCGCAGAACTGATCGACGCACGCGTTGGATTTACGATCTGGTCGGAGACGTACGAGCGCGAAATGCATGGAATTTTCGCCCTACAGGATGAGATCACACGCGCCATCGTCGATACTCTCAAACTCAAATTGGCAATATCGCCGCCGCCTCCGCCTCGCAGCACGGAAGCATACGACGATTATTTGCAGGGTCTGTTTTATTCCGACAAAAGCACCGAGGAAGCGCTGCGGAAAAGTCTGGAGTTCTTTTCGCGCGCGCTCGACAAAGATCCACGGTTCGCCCGCGCTTGGACGGGCATTGCGAAGTCGTGGTTGTGGCTGGCGGACGCGTATGTCAAACCTGTCGAAGCGTATTCGAAAGTGCGCGAGGCAGCGGTGAACGCCATCAACATCGACGACAGCGAAGCCGAAGCGCATGTTTATCTGGCGGAAACGAAACGGATCCTTGACTGGGACCTCAGCGGTGCTGAAGCGGAATACGTCCGCGCGTTCGAAGTCGATTCGAATTCTACAACCTCGAATTATTTCATCGCTGCATTTTACGCCGCGATCGGCGAGCGCGAGAAAGCGCTTACGTATCTAAGCCGCACGGCGAAAATTGATCCTGCCTCACTGTGGGTTAGCAATTTCGCCTGCGAGATCTACCGATACTTCGGATTGATCGATGAAGCGATGGCCGCTGGTGAGCGCTCGTTGCAGCTCGATCCGACATTTCTTTATGGTGAACCGCTGCTGGCCGCGCTTTACCGGGAAATGGGACGCTTTGATGACGCGATCGCGTTATACAAAAAATCGCAAGATGTCAGTGGTCGCGTGCCCTTTGGCCTTGCAATCACCTACGCGAAGATGAACCGAAAGAGCGAAGCGCGGGAGATTCTGGTGGCCGCTTGCGCGAGTCGCGGCAGTTACACGCCCGGAGACGCAACTGCACATGTGCATGTGGTATTGCAAGAACATGAAGAAGCGATGCGTGAACTGGACCGTGCGTACGACGAACATTCATCATCATTGCACTTCATAGGCATCGCGCCCGAATTTGCTCCTCTGCGGCCGGACAAGCGTTTCGTTTCGATCGTTAACAAAATCGGTCTGGAACCGGAGAAAGTCTTCGCGGCGATTAAAAGTTAAAGGGTTGAATGGTTAAAACGTTGAAGGGGAGTTGATGGTGCCGCTTTAGCCATTTAACCACCCGTTTCAACGCTTCAAACGCTTTAACGAATCACGCGCTGCCCAAGCGGTCATTGCACGATAACGTCCCGTCCGTGGCCGTGCGCCCGCACGCCGAACTCATGCAAATCCCGTTGCGCCACGTGCATGCCGACAAGCAAAAGCGCAATCAGGCCAAAGTATAAGACAGACATTATCCAGCGCTGCGACGGTGTGACTTCGTAGTACCGCTGTTCTTGCTCAGTTCGTTTACGGAACAGTGAATAGATCCGCGGCAGCGACAGCAGCACGATTAGCCAGATAATGAAGTTTGGATATTTCCATTCAAACCAAAGAAGCAATGCGAACCCGGGTAACCACAACCAGCGCGACAGCGCCGTCACGATGCGTCCGCCGTCAAGCATTCCCACCGGCGTAAGGTTAAATAGATTCAGAAAGTACCCGAACCACGCCAGCGCGATAAAAATGGGAGCGGTAAAGACTTCGCCCATCGCGTTGCAGAGCAATGCGCCCAAGCTACCCAACAACGGGCCCCCGATGCCCACGCACGCTTCCATCCATGCATTGCGCGGCGCTTCCTTGAGCGCAATGAACGCGCCCATAAACGGAATGAAGACAGGCGCCCCGACTTTGAGTCCAAATTTCCTGGCGACAATCAAATGTCCCGTTTCATGGACGAGTAAAAGCAAAACAAACCCGAGCGCGAACTGCCAGCCCCACAGTTGCATGTACACCCAGATCATCAGCAGCATGGTGCCGCCGGACTTCAAGAGGACGGGCAGGAACTTGAGGAGGGGCAGGAGAACGACTTTGAGCTTCGCAAAAAATTTTGCGATCACGACCCCGATGACCGCCAGTGGACCGAGCGCCTTTTTTATCCGGCTCCAGGCGGTCTCCTCGGTCGGCGCTCTGTACTGCTCGGTCTTTTCGGTCTGAAAGTTCACGTCTTGCACTAAAGAAATGTGCATGGCGTTTGGGCGAAATGCCAATTTTACACGGACAACGTTGCCCCTCCCCAGAGAACTCTGGAGGATAATTCAGCGCGAAGCGCTGGCTGCCGTCGGCTTCTGCTCAGCAGTTTGGTAATCCTGGAGCCAGGCGCTCCATTTCATGCTTTCTTTCCAAACGGTGATGCCCGAATGGCCGAAGTGTTGTTCCACTTCGTATTCGTGGTCTAATTTCACCGGACACCAGAACAACCGTCCCGCCCTGCGCCAGCCGTCGATAAGGATCCCGTCTTCGAACCGCTGGTTACGCGCAGTTACTACGAGCGCGTTGTTCTCGCTGCTTGTGTTTGGGTACGCTTCGCCCCAATGGAGCACCAGCGTCTTGGGCTCGAGTTTTATCAATTCCGTGCCGATGTCCTGTGCCCAATGCCCACACCAGCCGCGCTTTCGCAAGCCGACATTGTAGAGGAACACCGTAAACTCCGGGTTGAGAACGACGCGATATTCTTTTTTGAGTCGACGGGCGGTCGTGTGCGCAGTGTAAGATATTGCCTGGGCTTCAGCTGGATCGACATCCGACGCAAGTCTTGTCAGAGCTCTGGCCAGATCTTTGATTGATCTTTCATCCCCGGCATGCGCCAGACTGACCACAAGTAGAAATGCGAAAATGCAAAACAGCCTGCGCGTTGTCATTTATCTCCCAAGGACTCTCCATTTCGCACTCCGGCCTCAACAGTGCAATAAGAAACACCGAGAAATATTCCGCTGTTAACGAATCTATAGCCCCCGGAGTTTGCGAAAATACTCCGCGACGTTTGGTTTGACGTAGAAGTACCACGCACTCGCACAACCAAACAAAGAGGCGTCAACGATGGCACGCCACATGATGGTGTGCGGAAGCACATTCAGTGCGACGAGCGCGGATGCATACACGATTATCAGCACAAATATTGCCATCACGAGACGGCGCGACCACGCTTTGCGCGCGGCAAGACCGTCACGAGATCGAAGCCATCAGGCAGCCGATCACCGCGACGAGCGGAGCGGAAATATGCAACCATTCCGAGCGAGTCACTCTTTCGCCGCCCATGAGGTGCGGTCCGATGTCGAAAATCGCCAGCGCGATCGAGACAAACATTCCCGCGGAGGAGATTCCCGCGAACCAGCTCAAGATTCGAATGGCCAAGGGTTGCTTCATTTCAATGCGTTCAACTTGTCGTAGACTGGGTTGTACGCGGTTGAATTGTAGAGGTGCTCGCCGCGGCGAACGCCTCTACAACCCCTAGTCCTTGTGGCGAATCGAACCCGCGCCGCTGATATGTCTTTCGACGCTGGCCGGGTTTCCGGAGTAAGTGACTTTCCCGGCACCGGTGATAACTACTTTTAGTGTGTCGGTCACAGCCACGTCTGCGTCGCCGGCGCCGGTGGTGGAGATTTCCGCAGTTTTAGCTTGCAGCCCATCGGCTGCCAACTGGCTTGCGCCGGTCATGTCGACCAAGAGTCGGTCGATGTTGCCATCAAGTGAGACCTCCGACGCTCCCTTCGATTCCAGAGCAAAGGTTGGCCCGCTCAACTGCTTTACGGTTAACTTGACGGCACCCCTGATCCTGCCGCCAGTCCGCGTTGGACTTGAGATGACAACCTTGATTCCGTGGGTAGGCCAAACATGCTCGCGCATGCGCAGTTTAAGTGTGTCGTCCGAAGCATTATTCTCGATGTAAGGCAGGAGATTCTCGTCGGTAGTGATTCGAAGCGCAGGGGATCCATTTTGCCATTCAATCTCAAAAACGCCACCGGCATCGATATTGGCGAAAGCGCCGACTGATCGCTCCTCGGTTTTAATGTGGCCATTGCCGCGGATGCCGGGCAAATGGCATCCGGCAGCCAGAACGAAACACGCAGCGAGCGGAACGATTGTGATCTTCTTCATGTACGATTTGATTTCTACTGTTACGATGCGGCGACGCGTGCTGTTGGATTCAAGAAAATTTCCGCCAAGCGGCGCGACTGTCGCGGCGAGGATGCAGACACGATTGTCTGCCTCACGTTCACTGCCCAATCTTCATCTTCACCGTGTCGACGAGGACACTGTCGACATAAAATTCCACGCGGTAATCGCCCGGCATCCACCCATCGTCGGGCCTCGCGAGCGTGAATGCGCCGTGTGCGGTCGGGGTTGCAGCGACAGCAGAGGCCTCGTCCACTGTATAATCCTGGGGAAAATCTTCGCCGATGTTTTCCGCGATCCACACAGCCTTCACGTTTGCGTCTTGTCGCAAACGCTGGCCCTGCCAGCGCGCGTAGATTTTCGGCGTGTTCGATGAGAATGTCGTCGTCGGCTTCCCGAAGCGATCTTTCGCAAGACTCACAGCGAGCCGTTTCGGTGCGGCGTCCGATTTGACTTCAGGGCGCTCGACAATTTTGGGTCCTTCCGCCAATTCAAGCGAAATGCGCTGGAGCAAATCGCCCTTAGCGCCCTGCATCGTCGTAACGTCTTTGACGATTCCAACCCCCGGAGCAAACCAGCGATCGATTGTCATCCGGTTCGGCATCGTTTGCTCACCGTGAATTCGGAACGCTTGAAATTTTCCCGCGGGCACATCGATTTTTTCTTCGCCAACGACATGGTAATGCTGTTGCACCTTCAGTTCGCCCGCCTGTCCGTTGAAGT
>DATFXC010000237.1:0-3395 GCA_035258625.1 Candidatus Udaeobacter sp.
ATCGCCAAGGTCGCCTTTGATGGTGGTCTCTTTCCATTCTGCTGCGTAATCTTTCCGCGGCTGCCCGGCGAGTTTCTCGTGAATTTTGTCCTTGATCGTTTGTGCTGCGAGAACACAGCCCAATCCAGACCAATGGGTATCAGTCTTGCAATAAACCGGGCCGTGTTCGCCAGAGCGGTTCTGGAAAAAGACTGGTGAAAGATCGACCACGTCAATTTCACGTTTCCGTAGCTCGTCATAAAACCGCGCGAGGTACGGAGCCGCTGTTTCGCCGTGCAGATCGACGTCAGGCAAAATTTTCTCAGGATAAATTGCGGGCTTCGGTGGAACTGGCATTAGCAGCAGGTCGATTCCCCGCTTTTTCAGTTGATCATGAAAATCAACAATCGCCGGAATCGGATCGGCCGATTCGGGTTTATGTGCCCGGCTGACTTTCGCCGCGTCAGCGCCCCAGAATTCGCCGACGGAGAGAAATCGAATATCGCTCGAAAGAAAGAACCAGCCATCCGCGCCCGGAATCACTGCTTTACTTCCAGCCGACCGTAGTTTGGCGGCCAGTTCGTCAATGAATTTCTGTTGCGAATTGGACAGCGGAATCGAATCACTTGCGAAGACTTTCGGGATCGACAAAGAAATAAAAATAGCGACGTAAACACAACAATTGCGGGGAAGACTGACAGCTTTCCCTGCAGCGCGCGCCGGCGGTGAGACCGCCCGCCAAACTCCGCGGATGCCTGCTAAGATTCGTATCGACTTCAACAAAAGGCCTTTCTATAACCGCGTTGCAAAAAAAAGCACCAAATATCGAGCGTGGTATTTAGCTCTCACATTTTCATCTACTATTTTCTGCCTTTCGCGCTGCTCGTTTATTACGCGCTGTTTCGCGCCAAGCAACGCTGGCGCAACGCCTGGTTGATCGTTGCCGGATACACATTTTACGGCTGGGCCGAGCCAAGGTTCATGGCTCTCATGTTCGGCACAACGTTTATCGACTGGCTCATGAGCCTGGTCATCGCGCATAACACCTGGCAAGTCTGGCGAGTCTGGGATCAGCCGGTAAAAATTGTCGATCCGGAGCAGCGCAAGACGCGCATCCGGCGGACGGCAATCACCATCTCGATCGTCTGCAATCTCGTTGTCCTGGGGTTTTTCAAGTACTTCAACTTCGGCATCGATACTTACAACTCGCTGGTGCAAAGCCTCGGATTAGAGGGCACGCAATTGAACACGTTTTTTCGTGTGGTGCTGCCGCTCGGCATCAGCTTTTACACATTTCAAGCGCTCAGCTACACCATCGACGTCTATCGCGGCAACGCCGAGGCGATGGCCAACTTTATCGATTTCTCCTGCTTCGTCTCGATGTTCCCGCACCTTGTCGCCGGGCCAATTCTGAAGTTCTCGTTCCTCGCCGATCAGCTCAAGAATCGTCGGCTTACATCCGATAAATTCGCGCGCGGCGTCGCGTTTTTCATGATGGGCCTGGCGAAAAAGGTCTTGCTGGCGAATCCGTGCGGTAAAATCGCGGACACGGCATTCGACGCCGGCTCGATTCAAACGCTCGACGCGTGGTTCGGATCGATTGCATATTCGTTCCAGATTTATTTCGATTTCAGCGGTTACTCCGACATGGCGATCGGCCTCGGCCTGATGTTCGGATTCGTTTTCGCGAAAAATTTTGATTCGCCGTACCTCGCACAATCGATCACCGATTTCTGGCGGCGCTGGCACATCTCGCTTTCAACGTGGCTGCGCGAATATCTTTACATCCCGATAGGCGGCAACCAACACGGCCTTCCCCGCACCTACGCGAACCTCATAATCACGATGCTTATCGGCGGACTCTGGCACGGCGCATCGTGGAACTTTGTGATCTGGGGCGGCATTCATGGCGGGATGCTCGCATTCGAGCGCAGCCAGGGCCGAAAAGGCGTTTATCATAATCTACCCAAGCTAGTACGAATCGCCCTAACGTTTGTGATCGTGACGATCGGCTGGGTGTTCTTCCGCGGCGGAACATTACGGGGCGCCGTCCAATATCTCGGCGCGATGTTTCACCTCCATCAGCCGTTTCCGAATGCGTCGCTGATCGGGGGCCTGATTTACAAGCCCTATTACATTTTGTCGATTCTCATCGCCGGCATCGTCGTTTGGTTTGGGAGACAGACCTGGGATTGGAGCCAGGAAATGACCTGGCCGAAGACGGCGACTTGTTTCGCGCTCGGCTGGATCGCGTTGATCGTCCTGGCCACGCAGGAATACAACCCCTTTATCTACTTCATTTTCTAGCGCGTTAAATATGTCAACGACTCACGCACCGCTGCCGAAATATTCGTTGCCAAGATACGCCGACCCAACTCCGAGCGAGGCGCACCGGAAACTTCCGCGCGAAGAGGAAGCCGATCGAGCGCTAAAGAACACGAAGTTTTCGCCGGGAACGAAGCAAACTCTTATTGCGCTGTTTTTGTTAACGATTCTCGCTGTTCCGGTGATTCAGCTTATTGGCGAATTTCGCGCGGCGGGCTCGATCAGCCGCTTGCCGATGATTTCCATCTTCAAATCGTTGCCATGGCTTCCCCACGCTGAAGATCTGAAGCGCGTCGAGCGCACGTTGGAAAACGAGTCGTTAGTCTCACAATGGCTCCTGCCGCGCATGCAATATCTGCTCACTGTGGTGATGGGCGCTGGCAACGAGCAGGTTTATTTGGGTCACGATCTGTGGCTGTTTTATCGCGCCGATGTCGATCATGTGATCGGGCCGCCATTTCTCGATCCGATCCGGATGAAACACCGCTTGCAAACAAGCCGGGTCCAGCCCGATCCGATTAAAGCGATTGTAGATTTTCGCAATCAACTTGCCGCACGCGGGATCGATCTGGTGCTTCTACCGGTGTGGGTGAAACCCAGTGTCGAAGGTGAAATGCTCGCCGTATCTAACGCCAATCGGGCTAAGGCCAGTGGCGCTTTGCCCAATCCGTCCTTCAACGAATTCAAAACCCGGCTCGAACGAGAGAAAGTACGGGTGTTCGATCCTGCGCCATCTTTGATGGAGCGAGGAAGAAGTCGGCCTCTTTATCTCGATACCGACACGCATTGGCGTCCCGAGACGATGGAGTTTGTTGCGGAACGACTGGCAGATTTTCTCCAATTGCCACCGGCGGCAGGATCAACGTCGCCGTCGATTGTCGAAAAAGAAATCGTCGCGCGAGGCGATATCGCCGCGATGTTGAAGTTAACGAGAGGTGATAAATTTTTCCCGCCGGAGAAAGTGACGATTCGACAGGTCGTCACTGGCAACGGGCTGTGGCGTCCGAGCAAGGAGGCCGATGTGCTCCTGCTCGGCGACAGTTTTTCAAATATTTTTTCGTTCGAAGCGATGGGCTGGGGCGAATCGGCGG
>DATFXC010000238.1:0-5345 GCA_035258625.1 Candidatus Udaeobacter sp.
ACCGCCGATCACCTGAACTGTAAGCGCGTCGAGCAAAACCCCGGCGAAGAATGCCAAAGCCAGCATGAGCGGAAAAGGCAATGCCATTGCGCCGTAGAAAACAATCACTGGCACGATGTAGACGTGCGCATTGTAGAGCCACGGCAGCGCTGGGATGAAAAGTTCGGCGATTTGCGCCACCAGCACGAGTCCCAGGAGAAGAAGGAAAAAAATCATCTCCGACCCGTCACCACAAAAACGTCCTCCAAATGAGAAAGATCAACAGCAGGTGTTAGCTGCGATTGAGCGTCCAGTTCGCGCACACGAAAACTTTTCACAGCTCCAATGAGCAACCCCGATGGAAAGACACCGCCAACTCCTGAAGTATAAACTTTCTGTCCGGGCTTCAAATCAGCCTGCTTTGACAGAAAATTCAGGTCCAAAAACGGCGTGAGTCCACCCGTCACGCGCTCGCCGGAAACGATTCCCTGTTCGCGGCTGCCTTCCACTGACGCTGCGACCCGGCAGTTTTCATCAGAAATCAGCAAAACAAGTGAAATCGTGTCGCTTACCGTCGTCGTTTTTCCAACCAAGCCAACGTCGGTTACCACGGGCATGTCGGTGTCAATGGCGTCTCTCTTACCGCGGTTGATGGTCAGCGTTCGCCACCAAGTCGACGAATCACGTGCGATCACTTCAGCTGCGACTAATTTAAACACCGAGCGCTCGCGATAATTGAGGGCATGACGCAAACGATTCACTTCATGCTCAACATCGCGCAAGCCCTGGTTAGTCGCACGCAGCTCTCGATTTTCGACCTGTAGAGCAGCGTTATCTCGCTCCAATTCGTCCAGCGACTTTAAGCCGGAACGCACTGAAGTGATCTGCTTCTTAATTCCGGAACCACCAGTCAAGAATGGCGCCAGCAATCCATACACACCAGCCTTGAACTTCTGCGTAGTCTCCGGGCCAAAGCTGAGGAAATATCCCAGGATAGCGCCGAAAATCAGCAGCGCGATGATGTTGGTGCGGCTCATTGGAATTGCCAATTACGGATTGCCGATTGCCGATTGGCCACTCGACAACTCACCGGCAGACGGCGAACGAGCTTTCCGGTTTCCGCTCTCCGGTGTCCGCCACTGTTAGCGCCACTGGCGATCGGCTGAGGCCACCTGACGCAAAAACTTAAGTTCATTGAGGCATTTGCCTGTCCCCTCTGCCACTGCGCTGAGTGGATCTTCCGCTACATGGACAGGCAACCCGGTTTCCTCGCTCAAAAGCTTGTCAAAACCGCGCAATAGCGCGCCACCACCTGCCAATACCAAGCCGCGATCAACCAGGTCCGCCGAAAGCTCTGGCGGACAACGCTCCAGGGTGATGCGCACGGAATCGACAATCGTTGAGATCGGTTCGAGCAAAGCTTCGCGCACCTCCTGAGAAGTGATCATCAGCGTTTTGGGCAAACCCGCCACCAGATCGCGCCCCTTAACCTCAACACTCGTTTCCTTCTCACTCGGATACGCCGAGCCGATCTTGATTTTGATTTCCTCGGCGCTGCGTTCGCCGACCATTAAATTGTAAGCGCGCTTCATGTATTGCACGATCGCTTCGTCCAATTCATCACCCGCTACCCGCACGCTCCGGCTGAACACAATTCCTGAAAGCGAAATGATGGCGACCTCCGTCGTTCCTCCGCCAATGTCGATGATCATGTTGCCGGCGGGATCCTGTACTGGAAGCCCTACGCCAATTGCCGCGGCCATCGGTTCCTCGATCAAATAAACTTCGCGCGCGCCAGCGTGCGTGGCTGATTCACGCACTGCGCGCTTTTCCACTTCCGTAATTCCGGATGGCACTGCGATAACCACGCGCGGTCTCACCCGCACCCGGCGGTTATGCACTTTGCTGATAAAATGCCGCAACATCGCCTCGGTGACTTCGAAATCGGCAATGACGCCGTCCTTGAGCGGACGCACCGCGACAATGTTGGCCGGTGTGCGTCCAAGCATGCGCTTCGCTTCGTCACCCACCGCCAGAACCCGGTTGGTGCCGGCCTGCACCGCGACCACTGATGGCTCACGTAAAACGATCCCCTGATCCTTTACGTAAACAAGAGTGTTCGCTGTGCCGAGATCGATCCCAATGTCGCTGGAGAGCCAACCGAAAAATCCGTTGAACATGAATTATTTAAAAGCAGCACTTTCCAGCTCGAAAGAAACGCGTTCACGCGGCGCGATTCGGCCGGCTGAAACGCGGTAACATGAGAAGGCGCAGCCCGTCGTCAAGCGTATTTATGTTGGAGTGATGGAGTAGTGTAATGCTGGAGGATTGTCACGGGCTTGCCAATACTCCATTGCTCCATTACTCCATCATTCCATGGGAAAAGTGATCGTCGCCCCTTCCATTCTAGCCGCAAATTTCTCGCGGCTCGCTGAGGAGATCCACCGCGTCGAGGCCGCAGGCGCGGACTGGATTCACTGCGATATCATGGACGGACATTTCGTCGATAACATTTCCTTCGGGCCGGACGTGGTGCGGCTCGTGCGCAAAGAAACAAAGCTGCCGCTAGACGTGCATCTCATGATCGAGCATGCCGATCATTATGTGCCGCGATTCGTGAAAGCCGGTGCAAACTCAATTACGGTTCACGTGGAACCAGAAGCCAAACATGACGTTGTGAAAACGTTGCAGCACATACGAGACGCCGGTTGCCGTGCCGGCCTGACGCTAAATCCCGACACGCCATTCGACATCATCGAACCGTTCCTAGGCCAGTTCGATATCCTCCTTGTCATGACTGTTCACCCTGGTTTTGGCGGCCAACCCTTCCGCGCCGATCAGATGGAGAAGGTCAGGCGCGCCGCGGCATGGAACCAATCGCGCGAGCACAAGATCGACATCGAAGTGGATGGCGGCATCAATCCGAAGACTGCCCGAATCTCAGTTGAAAACGGTGCGAACGTCCTCGTCGCCGGCACGTCGATTTTTCACTCTGAAGATTATGCTAAGGCAATTCGTGAATTGCGCGACGAATGACACGACGAGCGACCGTCGGCCTTAGCGTAGTTCGGCCGCTTCAGCCGCCACTACCGGCTCGGCTTCTTCGGTTGTTTCAGCCATTACTTCGTCAGTCTGTGTGACGCGCACAACTTCTTCGATGGTTGTTCTGCCCTGGGCTACGCGTCGCCAGCCATCGTGCCGCAAAGTCTCCATGCCTTCGACAATAGCGCATTGCTTTAGCTCGCTGCCGTCACGCCTTCGCATGATCAGCTTTCGCAGCGGCTCGGTGATGATGCAGATTTCGTAAATTGCAGCGCGACCCTGGTAACCGGTCTGGCGGCATTGATCGCAACCGGCGCCGCGCCGGAACCGGGTGCCGAGTTCTTTCACAGGGAAACCAATCTCCGCGAGATAATCGCGGGGATAATCGACCATTCCGACGCAATCCGGGCAAATCGTGCGCACCAGCCGTTGCGCGATAAAGGCCTTCACCACCGAGGCGAGCAGAAACGGCTCCACGTCCATGTCGAGCAAACGCGTGATGCCACCTACTGCATCATTCGTGTGCAGTGTGCTGAAAACAAGATGACCCGTCATCGCGGCGCGAATTGCAATGTCCGCAGTCTCGATGTCGCGAATCTCGCCGACCATCACCACATTCGGGTCTTGCCGCAAAATGTGTCGCAGCCCTTTGGCGAAAGTCAGGTCAATCTCTGGTTTTACGTCGATCTGCGATACACCAGCGATTCGATATTCGACCGGTTCTTCAATCGTAATGATGCGGCGCTGCACGGAATTGATGCTGCTGAGAAAACAATAAAGCGAGGTTGATTTGCCGCAGCCGGTAGGACCTGTGAGGAGGATAATTCCGTTTGGTCGGGAGAGGAGGTTCCGAATAATTTTCTCCTGCTTATCGCCTAAATCGAGTCGGTCGAAATTGAATTGCTGTTCGCCGCGGCTAAGCAAACGCAGACTGATTGACTCGCCGTTGACAGTTGGAATCGTCGACACGCGCACGTCTATCTCCACATTGCTTGCGTGCAAATTCATCCGCCCGTCCTGGGGAAGGCGTCGCTCGGCAATGTCCATATGCGACATCACCTTCAAGCGCGAGATAATCGCCGACTGCAAAACACGCAATTGTGGTGGCACAGCGACTTCGTGCAAAATACCGTCGATCCGATACCGAATGCGCAAATCGTTTTCCAGCGGTTCGACGTGAATATCAGTGGCGCGCTCTGCAATAGCTTCGCGAATGATTTGGTTAACAAATTTCACTACGGACGCCTCGGGATCGTCGGCATTAAGCTCAATCGCGGCCTCGGCCTCCTCCAGCACGTCCAGGGAACCTCTGGTCTTTAGAATCTCGTCGAAGGTCTCCGCGCCAACGCCATAAAGAGTTTTCATCGCCCGCAGAAGCTGCGCGCGCGGCACCAGCACCCATTCGGCAGGTTTTTTCAACAGCTGCCCGGCAAGCTGGCGCCCGATCGAATTGAAAAGATCGTAAGTCGCCAGCACGACCGAATTTTCTTTCGACTCGATCGGTAAAATGTGATGTTGAAATACGAAACGGCTCGGCAGGATCGATAAAGTGGCGCGATCGATGTTTTTCGCGTCCATCGAGACTACGGGCACCCGGAAGAAATTCCCGATCGCGCCGAGGAAGCGTTGTTCGTCCACCTTGCCCGAATCAAGCACCTGGCTGACCCACGAACCGCCGTTGAGATTTGTCGCCAATTGCGCCGCCTCTTCGGTGGAAGGCACGCCGCTTTCCAGCAGCAAATTAATCAGCGATTGACTGGGAGCTCCGTTCATTCGGCCAGACTCACGGCATAAATAGCGCCCGCCGCACAGGGGTGGTAAGCGTACCGGTCACGCGCATCGAATAATTCTTTTGCAGCCGCGCGATGGCGTAGCTTACTTCTGGCGAAAATATGCCATCGACGGGACCGCAATAGTAGCCCAGCCGGCGCAACGCCGTTTGCAGCGATCCAACATAGGCCGGATCCAAGACCAATTGTTCGGGCGCTTTAAAGTAGTAAATCCATCTCCACCGATATCTCGGGGCAAAATCCGTGGCGTTCACGTTAGGCGTCTGATGAGTAGTTCCCCACTCGCTTCGTTGGGCCAAAGGATCGATGGACCGAAAAATGCCGTAATCGACAACATCAAACTCGTCCGCCTGTGCAACCGTTGCGCCCAATCCGACGATCAAAGCGAGTGCGATTCGTTTCATAATCGCGAGAGTTTAATTCATATCTGTGCCCGCGGGAAGATCCGGCGGCGGTAAGTTTATCTGTTTGCCCGTCTCGACTTTGGGGCAGTCTGGACACTCAGCCTGGTCGAGTTCCGGACCAAAATGTGTA
>DATFXC010000239.1:0-7683 GCA_035258625.1 Candidatus Udaeobacter sp.
AGCTCTGCGACCATTGGTCGAACAATATCGCTCAGAAGTTCTTTACTTCGGCAGGGTGAATGAAACGATTTTGTCTTTCGCGCGATAATTGGACCAGAACAGGTCGCCGTCGAAAGTTAGTGAGCGACACGCAAACGGGACAACAGCGATATCTTCAACAACCAGCCGTTCCTTTTCCAGATTTACTCGTGCGATTCGCCAATCCTCGTTTGGCTGTTCCTGTCCACGCAAAATGTAAAGCGAACCATTTGCAAAAGTGTGACCGCAGATCTCGCCGCCAACGTCAATTTCGCGGATGACATTGCCTTTATGATCGAACTTCAGTACTCGTTTTTTGTACCACTGGCTCAGGTAAAGATTGTTCCCGTCGAAGCTGAGGTATGATCCGGTGAAATCTGGACACGCGAAGATCTTCAAAAATCCCTTCTCCGGTGTGTAGCGATAAACATAACGATCATCATCCGGGTCTTCGCCGATGGTAAAGCGCAGTTCGCCGTTTAGCGCAACCGCAGCCCACGGAGTGCCAGGCGTTTCTCGTTCTTGTAAGGCCGTCCCATTCTCCGGATCGATCGCATAGATTCGGCGCAGATCGCGCGAACCCATCCACAGCCTTTTGTTGCGGCTGTCCCACGCCAGCGCCTGCGGCGTCGTCGCGGGCGATGAAAGCCGGCGTTTCTCGACAATTTGCGCTTCCATCATCTCTCGAACTCCGTTTCGCAGTGAAGGTTCGTCCGATTTCCAACACGTGCAACAACGTCGACGGAATTGCGAACCTTCACGCCAATCCAACCCGGGGTTAAGTGTCTCTTCCATTAACACCCGGCTTCAGCCGGGTGCAAACCCGACCAAACTCGAAGCCGTTTCAACGGCTTTCCTACAGCCGCTTTCTTGTTCAATAAGCTCGATCGCGGATTTGGAATTTGCCGGAGTCCCTTGCGCTTAGGGAAGATTTGCGCGCGCGAATGAATCAACCATCGAAAAGTGTTTTGCTAATGCTGCTGTGCCTGGCAGCTGCGTTTCCGCTTATCGCCCGCGCGGATACTGACAAGAGTGTGACGGCCGCTCAAGTGAATGGCACGTGGAAAACGAAAAGCGGCGAATTCAAAATCTGGGCACTCGGCAAACAGCGGCTCCAGGTCGAATTTTCGGGCGTTTACGAATACAAAACGCCGCAGGGCCGAATGGCGAATGAGAGCGAAGGCAGCGGCATCGCGAGCATTGAAGGCGATACCGCCATTCAAACCCGAAGGCGCCGAAGCGGAATGCCGGATCACGCTCAAATTCACCGGCGGCAAATTAGTTGTCACCCAAACGGCATTTGCGGATTCGGCCACAACATGAGTACTGAAGGCACCTACAGAAAGGTTTCGTCCAAGAAGCCAAAGTTCGAATCGGATTGAGGCTGCGCCCAGCTGAAAACGCGACGGCCCACAGGCCCATGGCTACAGCTCGCGCTATGATGTAACCTCGCAACATTATGCCGCGTTGTCCTTGGGCCATCACTGAACCGGCCATCAGTTATCACGATAAG
This sequence comes from Candidatus Udaeobacter sp., assembly GCA_035258625.1. Taxonomy (GTDB): domain Bacteria; phylum Verrucomicrobiota; class Verrucomicrobiia; order Chthoniobacterales; family UBA10450; genus Udaeobacter. The sequence goes on from DATFXC010000239.1 coordinate 1,532, forward strand.
GAATGGGGCGTGCCTGTGCACGACGATCGAGTGCTCTTTGAGTTTCTTATTTTGGAAGGCGCACAAGCGGGGCTGAGCTGGAACACAATTTTAAAAAAGCGGGAGAATTATCGAAAGGCTTTCGATAGATTTCGGCCGGAAAAGATCGCCCGGTACGCGAAACGCGATGTGCAGCGATTGCTGCGCAACGATGGAATCGTGCGGAACCGATTGAAAATCGCAGCTGCAGTCGAGAACGCGAAAAGGTTTCTCGATGTACGGGAAGAATTTGGAACTTTCGACGCTTATCTCTGGAACTTTGTCGGCGGCGTGCCAATCCAGAATCGCTGGCGGACCCTTGCTAACGTACCCGCTCGAACTCCCGAATCCGACGCGCTGAGCCGCGATTTGTTGCGGCGCGGGTTCAAATTCGTCGGCTCAACAATCTGCTACGCGTTCATGCAAGCGACGGGCATGGTCAACGATCACCTCGTTACCTGTCCTCGACACGCGGAACTGGGCGGAGCGCGTCGCCATCAACGAAAAGGCTGCCTGGAATAAATCCAACCAGTAGACTCGACGCCGGAACTTCGTACTTCGCGTTCCCAACGTCGGTTTTCTCCGTACTCCACTTGACTCTGGAAAACGTCTTGCTCGAAGACCATAATACTGAAGTCGCATGATCAGACCTGCCACTGCGCGCTCGGGCGCACCGCACCTCGTTAGCGCGCTCATCGCCAGTACAATAATTATTGCAATTCTGTGCGGCGGCAGATTAGTGGCAATTCAGCTCGAGCGAAAAACGGTTCATTGGACTGGTCCAAGAGATTTCTTTATCAAAAATCAGGGGCTCGCTTTCGAGCGCGCCGCCGCGCACAGGCGCGACATCTTGCTCCTTTATGGCGGCTCGGAATTGATCGACCCAATTCCAAACAGGGCATCTGATTTTTTCTCTAGCGCGCCAACTGGATTTCAGGTGTGCCCGGTGGGCAAGGGAGGGACGACCTCGTTGATTATTTTGCAGAAGCTGGGCGCACTGGGCTCGGATTTGCGCGGCCGAAAGGTTGCGATCTCGTTGTCGGCTAGCTCATTTTTCGCGCCAAGATTCAGACCGGAATTTTACGCGGGGAACTTCTCATTACCTGCAGCCAGCGGCATTCTCTTCGGAAACGCCATTGGGTTTGATTTAAAAGCTGCGATCGCGAAGCGAATGTTACAATTCCCCGATACATTGGCAGAACATGGGTTGGTGGAACTTGCTGCCAGGTGCCTTGCTTCGGGTCGTCCACTGGATCGAATGGTTCTGATGGCTATCTGGCCACTGGGTAAGCTGCAAAACGTCATGCTCGATTTGCAAGATCATTTCGAAGCGCTCATTTACATCGTGACCGGAGGCAGGCCGGTCCCAGAATGGTTGCGACCGGTCCATTCACAGAAGCAGCACGCACGAAAGTCAGTCGGCGCAGAGGATCAACAAAGTGAATCATTCGACGTGATTCGGCCAGCAAGGGATAGATCGTTTCACGCTCGGATTGCGTCTTCAACCGAATGGACTGACTTAGAGCTCCTCTTTCGCACACTTGCTGAGATCAAAGCTGAGCCGCTGATTCTAAGCATGCCAATTGATGCTTATGCCGCGAGCGGCGTTTCGCATTCAACTCGGGAACTTTATTACGACAGGATGAGGGAACTCGCCGAGCGATACCATTTCTCGGTAATTGACTTTGAACAGCGCGATGCAGATCCGGGTTTCCTAATTGCTCATCGTGAACACCCCACGCCAAGAGGTTGGATGGTCTACAACCGAGCGCTAAACGATTTCTTCCGCAAAAGCAAATGACCGACGCGAAAGACAAGATCGACTCAAGCGCGGTCGAAGATCACGGCGGAATACTAACCATTCGCGGCGGCGGCACGCGACGCGACTGGAACGGCATTCATTACAAACAGGGCATGTCACGCAAGAACGTGGGAACGACCAACCTATCAGCCAACATCGCTACGATCCCACCGGGCGGCGTCGCGTATGCGCATATTCACGTCGACTTTGAAGTGATCCTCTACATCATCGAAGGAAAAGTACGTCACGAATTCGGAGAAGGCCTGAAACAAGTGATCGAAAATGAGGCAGGCGATTTCATCTACATCAAGCCCGGTGTGCCGCATGAAGTGTTCAACATGAGTGACACCCAGCCTGTGGTCGCGTTTGTGGCCCGATCATCTGCCGACGAGTGGGACAACATCATTCCCTACCATCGCGCATCCAGTATCTGAACTTCGACGTTGGGCGTTGGACGTTGAGTGTTGGGCGTTTGCTCTTAGGCTTCTTCCATGCCGAAGCATCTTGTGATCAGCACCAGCGGTAATCCTGACAGCAACAGCCGTCGCATGGGACGTACCGCGTTTGCGCATATGAGAAAAAAGGAAGTCGATTGCGATTGGATCGACATCCGCGAAATGGATCTCCCGCTCTGCGATGCTGACAAATGCTACGCCTTGCCAGGTTCGAAGAAGCTAAGCGCAGCGATTGAAGCCGCCGATGGCATAATCATCGCTGCGCCGGTCTACAACTACGATGTCGCGGCGGCGACCAAGAACATGATCGAGCTTACCGGTAGCGCATGGGAGGACAAGGTCGTCGGTTTCCTTTGCGCCGCGGGAGGGCACGCGAGTTACATGTCGGTGATGGCGTACGCCAATAGCCTCATGCTCGATTTTCGTTGCGTCATTATTCCTCGATTCGCCTTTGCCACCAGCGAGGCTTTCGAAGGCGAGCGCATCAGCGATAAAAAAATCACAGCCCGCATCGAACGAGTGGCGGACGAACTTGTCCGCTTTACCAAAGCGCTGCGCACCTAATTGCGCAGCCGAAGATTATCCCTCTCGTGCCTGGAAAATATCCGCGGACTCATTGAAGTCGCATCGGCGATAAAGCGATTTGCTTCCAGGACTTGCCCACAAAATGACTGCGTCTGCGCCTTGATGACGGCACCACGACAGAGCTTTTTTCAACAATTTCTCGCCCAGTCCTCGGTCGCGTTTTTCCGGGACAACATAAAAGTTGGTTAAGTACGCGTGAACCTCACGCTCGTTAACGGGATTCGGCATTTTCTCGAATAACTGCACACAAACATGACCGAACAACTGTTTGCCACCGTCGACGACCCAGCAGCGCCACGGACGCGAACCGGAGCAAAGACGGGTCTGCATCCATGATGTGCACCTCCGCACAAACCGCGATCTCGGTTCTGTGGCCGATTCCAGCTCAGTGCGGAATCGATATCTCATTTCGGCCAGCGCCCGACAGTCCGCTGGCGTTGCAACGCGAATTCGGAGCCGACGCATCGCTTGACGTTACCTGATTGACTGCTTACTCGCTACTTCTGCAGCATGCCTGCTCTCAATTACGCCGATCCTGATCTTCTCTCACGTTGACTTGTCGCTTGGTTCGCACTTTGTCAGGATCCCAAGATGAAGCATTTTCTCGTGACGTTTCTCCTGCCAATGACATTAACAGCTCAAAATATGCAGCAGTTGACCGAACAGCTGGGCAAGACTGTTTTGTACGGCAACGTCGCCCTTTCTCCCGACGGAGCGCACCTGGCATGGGTCCAATCCACCGCCGCGACAACATCGAAACACACGTATATCCGCGAAACTTCCGGGAACGCGCCGGCTAAGCTCGTTAAGCTTCCGACCACCGGTGAGAGGACTGATTTCGATCTCACGTGGTCACCCGATTCGAAGACGCTGGCATTGTTCTCCAGCCCCGGCGAGAAAGCACAGCGCCAACTTTGGATCGTGAACGCCAATGGTTCCGGTGCAAAAAAAATCACAGACTTAAATGGATACGCGGCGCGTCCGCGTTGGTCGCATGACGGCAAACAGATTGCCTTCCTGTACATCGAAGGCGCGGGCGCCGGCGGGCCATTGATGGCCGCGCCTGCGACAACCGGCGTGATCGACACTGCCATTCACAACCAGCGGATTGCTGTTCTCGACATTGGAAACGGACAGTTGCGCCAGGTGTCGCCGGCAGATCTTCACATCTACGATTACGATTGGTCGGCGGACGACAGGACATTTGTGGCAACGGCGGCGCCAGGTCCCGGCGACAACAATTGGTGGATCGCGCAGATTTGCAAAATCGAGATCGCGACAGGCAACGCCACATCCATCTACAAGCCTTCTCTTCAAGTCGCAGTTCCTCGCTGGTCACCGGACGGCAAGTCGCTCGCATTCATTGAAGGCTTGATGAGCGATGAAGGATTTCACGGAGGCGACCTGTTGACGATGACCGCTAAGGGTAGCGACGTACTGAATCGTACGCGGGGCCGAAAAGCTTCGGTGAATTCATTCTTCTGGCAGGCACCCGATCGCATTCTGCTCGCCGAGTACGTTGGTGGCGGCAGCGCGATCTCCGAATTGAACCTGACCAATAATTCAGCACAAACAATCTGGGAAGGACCTGAAGGCATTCACGCGTTTGGAAATTTTCCCGACTTCGCGTTATCGAAGGACGGCAAGGTCGCGGCGGTGGAACTTAGCAGGTACAACTCGCCACCCGAAGTTTTCGCCGGTCCGCCCGGCGAATGGCGTCAGTTGACCAACAACAATGCTGGCTTGCAGGCGAACTGGGGCAAAGCTGAAAGCATCGAGTGGACGAACGAAGGATTTACTATTCAGGGCTGGGTAGTACCGCCGTCCCGCAGTAACGGGATCGATTCCGGCAAAAAATTTCCGATGGTCGTGCTTATCCATGGCGGACCATCTAGCCTGACGACATCAGAGTGGCCAGCGTCGTTTGGCATGTCTCGCGCGATCATCGCCGCGCTATCGACACGCGGTTATTACGTGCTGCTTCCCAATCCACGCGGAAGTTACGGCCAGGGTGAAGAGTTCACCCGCGCGAATGTACGAGACTTTGGCGGCGGCGATCTGCGCGACGACCTTGCCGGAGTCGATGCCGCAATTAAGAAATATCCAATTGATCCCAACCGCCTCGGCGTGATGGGTTGGAGTTACGGCGGGTTCATGACCATGTGGGCCGTCACGCAGACCAACCGTTTCCACGCCGCTGTCGCAGGTGCCGGCGTTGCGAATTGGCAAAGTTACTATGGCCAGAACTTGATCGATCAATGGATGATCCCGTTCTTCGGCGCGTCCGTCTACGACAACCCAGCCGTTTATGAGAAAAGTTCACCGATTCGGTTCATCAAAAACGTGAAGACTCCCACGCTGGTCATCGTCGGCGAGCGCGACGCCGAATGTCCCGCGTCGCAATCCTACGAATTCTGGCACGCCTTAAAGACGCTCGGCGTGCCTACAAAGCTGATCGTGTACGACGGCGAAGGCCATTTGTTCATTGAACCCAAGCACCAGGTCGATCGATTAGAACAGACCGTCGCGTGGTTCGATAAATATTTAAAATAATTCAGGCCCGATAGGAGATTGTCATCCCAAGCGAAGTCGAAGCAACTCTCGATGACATCGCGAATTGCTGTGCCGAGAGGTCTTATTTGCCAATGAGAATAAAAATCCCTGCCGCCAGTGCGACAACGTAGAGCAGGAAGATGGCTGGACCCAGATTCAATCCAAACCCTAAAAGCCCATCGATGACCAGGTAAATCGCGAGCAAGAGCATGCCGATATTTTTGGTGATTTTCACGATCTGAATCCTGTAGATTTCTTTGTCAGCTGCCAGTCCTTGAAATTGTTGATTGATGGAAAGTGAGCGAACGGCTAACAATAGTCGGTAGGTCTATGAACTCCGTTTCTCGGATGAATGCAATAGTCGCTGCCGCGTTGATTTTGATTTCACCAAGCGCAGCACAAGCTAATCCGCGATCTCATCCACTGGATGAGGACGCGGCCTCGGACTTACTCATGCTCACCCTTAAGCACGACCGTATCTATGCAAAACGAATCTCCTTGGGTTGTCTCGCTTGCGGTACAGAAGAAACAACCGACGCGTACTTTCAGTTTTATCTCCGCGAAATCCACAACGCCAAATGCGGCGGAGCGCCCGAAACGGAGCCGATTGTTGGCCGCTACCGAGTCTATCGGCGCTCTGGGAAAATCGAACGGTGGAAGCCGAGTGATGATAGCTGGCATCGCTACAACCCAGCGGAAAATAAGTAACCCTCGTACTGATTGCTGACTTCTGACCTCCG
>DATFXC010000240.1:0-10206 GCA_035258625.1 Candidatus Udaeobacter sp.
CAACCGTGATGCGCTACGCACTTTTCTGAAACCTGACACAACGCGCTGGCAGTACACCCACGGCGTTTCCGACCCGACCGCGGTTTCTCCAGACGGCTATTCGCTCGACAATTTTTATCTCGCCCGCCCCGGCGCTGATGAGGTCCAACTGGACCTGTTTGGCGACTACAAAAGTAATGTTGCGTTGTATCCCACGTTCCAAGAATACTTCCGCAAGCACAAGCCCCCCTTCCTGGCAGCATGGGGAAAGAACGATCCCTTTTTCCTGCCGGGTGGTGCCGAGGCTTTCAGACGCGACATTCCCGGTGCGGCCGTTCATTTCTTCGACACTGGCCACTTCGCGCTCGAGACTCATGCGAAGGAAATCGCGGCACTGATCCGCGACTTCCTCGCACGCTGAAAACGTCCACCCGACGGGAGAAAAGACAGTTAGGTCGTGCCGTTGGTTCTGATCCAGGTCTGCATGTGGTGCGTCCGTTGCTTTACGCGCCGATGCGTCTGAACTCGAAAGTTGTCTCGGGTTTGATGACCTCGCCATTCATCTCGAGCAGCGGATAAACGAGAAAATTAATCGGTCCACTTTCAGGTTCCGGATCGACCACCAGATCGCGGCCCTTGGTCAGTTCAAACCGATTCGCCGGATTGTGACCAAAATAATACTCAGCGAGCTTTGGATTCTTCCACGCTTCACTGATGTCTACCGGCACCCACTGTCCGTCCGCGAGGAATTCGGCCCAACAATGATAACCCTCGATCTTGCCCTCGTTCTTGTCGGCTGGAATAGTCGCGCCGATGGCGAAACGCGCAGGGATGTTGATGCTTCGCGACAAAGCGATGAAATACGCGTGGAAGTCACTACAATTGCCCGTGCGGACATCGCACGCATAGACGGCGTCTCCGCGGCCCCAACCAGTGCCTGATTTATCGTAGCGCATGCGGCTGATGACGTGATCGTATAACGCCTTTGCTCGATCGAGATCATCCGTTTTCCCGGCTGCGGCTTTCTCGGCAAGCGTCTTAAACGTTTCGTTTATCGGCACCAATTTTTCGGGGCGCAAATAACGCGCGGCTTCTGTGTCGGTTGCGGGATATGCGGTCTTTTCCTTGCGCATGACCTTGTATCGCATCTCGACAGTTTTGCCGCTGTCGTTTGATTGCAGATTGAGCACGCAAATATCATTGCCGTAATTGCGGTCCTGAACCTTTTCCCATTTCATTGGGATCTTCAGTTCCTGCACGGTTACGGTTTGAAACGCATCGGTTTTCGCCAGCGGTATCCAGACACGAGCCGCGCCAGTGATTTCCGGAAGTTTAACCCGGTAGACGAACTCAAATTCGTCGGCGCCTTTAATGATGGCGGGCTCACCCGCGGCATGAACGGTGAGTGCGCCGGCCAGGAACAGCGCTGGAGCGACCGCGAAGCGGATCGTTACCTTCATCTTTCTACTTGTTAGCTCACCGGCACTTTGTTCCACTTGCCGTTTTCTTCTTTCCAGTTGTAAAGGGGTTTGCCATCGATCTTGTGAACAGACGTGTCAGTGACTTTCATTTTGCCCGGCTGGCCGGTCAGAAAGAAATCGATGTCGTAAGTTTTTCCATCGGCGCCCTTCATATCCACACAGGCGAAATACTTCCCGTCGCCCAGGTCCTGTAGCCGATCATCATGAACTTTCGTCAGATCGAGAGCCAAATCCTGACCTTCGTACTTGACGTGAAATTTTCCATCGCTGCTCTTTTTGGTTTCGGTCTGGATGTTCTTCTTAATACCCGCGGAAATGTCATTCGTGCTGACCTGTTGCGCTGCCCCGCCCTTCTTAGGTTGTTCGGCACCCTGCTTGGGATGCTCTACGGTTTTCTTTGGATGCTCGGGGTGTTCCTGTGAAAAAAGGGCCGTTGTCGGCGTAAAAAATAATGCAATGGCTGCTGCGATGATGATTCTTCCAATCATATTAAATTCCTCCAGTTCAGATTTGTTGAATTCTATTCGTCGAAGAGACGCGTCGAGCAACCATTTTATTTAGGGAAGATTTTTCTGTCGGCCTTCGGCCAAGCAAAGTCAGATAATCGTGGTCGGTTCACGAGGACACCGTTTCAAATGCAAGTCTCAATCATTGTTCCGGTTTTGAATGAGGCCCGCCTGATTCGCCCGTTTCTCGAGCATTTGGGCAAGCGAGCGCCTGGAGCGGAAATCATTGTGGTTGATGGCGCAAGCACCGACGGCACGGATAACCTTGCGGCAGGGTTTTGCGATCAGCTTGTTCGGAGCGGCGAACGCAGCCGTGCGATACAAATGAACGCTGGTGCTCGGGCGGCCGGCGGCGATGTTTTCTGGTTCCTGCATGCAGACGCCGAAGTGCCAACGGGATGTTTGGATGAGATTAACCGCATAATCCGGGATCGAAGAGTCAGTGGCGGTTACTTTCGGATCCGCTTGCCGCGAGGTGTCGTTTACCGACTAACAGACAGCTTTGCGCATTATGCGGGGCTTCTGCTCAGGATGCGATGCGGCGATCATGGAATTTTCTGCCGGCGGACGGCGTTCATCGATGTTGGAGGGTTTCCGAATGTGCCGCTCATGGAGGATGTGGAATTTTTTCGGCGACTTCGCTGCTGCGGTCGCGTGGTGCATAGCAACAAACGAATTGCGGCGAGCCCGCGCCGGTATGAAGCAGTCGGGCCGTTGCGCCTCACGTTCGCCTACGGCTTTATCGCCAGTCTTTATGTTCTCGGCGTCCGTCTGTCGGCGCTCGCTCAGATTTACCAACGCACTTGTTGCGCTACGGAACCCGGAAGTCGATCGAAGCCAATCTAACCCGACGTCGGTTGCCCGTGCGCGCGACTACGCGACCTGATCCGAACCAATAATGTAGGACATAAATCAGTAGGAGGAAGGGAATATGAAAATCACGAGTTTGATTGCTGCTTTGGTTGCGACCGCAGCGGTGACTGCGCTTGGTGAGGAGGGCGTAGTTCAAGACGTAAAGCACGTCGCGAAAAAGACAGGGGAAACAATCAAGGACGGACTGGAAACGGTAGGTGAGAAAACAAAAGACACTGCTAAAACGGTCGGCAAGAAAACAAAAGAGACTGCCGAGACCGTAGGAGAGAAAACAAAAGAGACGGGAGAGATCGTCGCGCGAAAGACAAAGGAAACTGTCGAAGGCACCGGTGAGAAGACGACTCACACCAGCAGAAAAACCCACCGGAAATCCACAAGAACGTCCAATAAGGCCGCGACAGAAACTACTGAGCAGCAATCAACAAATCGGGAATCCGCACCGGCACCAAGCCCCGGCAGTGGTTGATACTAAATTGCCGAAGCCGAGCGTGGAAATTCCGCGAGTTCATCCGCTGCGTTGCAGCTTCGCGTAATCAGACTCACAGCGGCGTCTAAGATTTTGATCCTTCCAACTTGCTCAGATTGATCGCGTGAGTCCTATTTGGCGCGATGAGTTTGCGTCTGGGAGTGAACGTCGATCATGTAGCGACATTGCGGCAGGCGCGGTATGCCACAATGCCGGAATCTAAGAACGCAGAGCCGGATTTGCTTGTAGCCGCGCGAATTTGCGAGCGGGCAGGCGCAGGAGGGATCGTCGCTCATCTGCGGAGTGATCGCCGTCATATTCAGGATCGCGACATCGAGCGTCTCCGCCAGAACATCATGACCAAACTAAATCTGGAGATGGGCAACACGGAGGAGATCATTGACGTCGCGCTGCGCATTAAGCCGGAGGAGGTCTGCCTGGTGCCGGAAAAACGTGAAGAAGTCACGACAGAAGGGGGTTTGGATGTCATTGCACAGCGCAAGGAACTCGAGCCAACTATTCGACGGCTCCAAGTTGCTGGGATCCGCATCAGCCTGTTTATTGATCCCACTTTGGAACAGGTGGATGTTGCAGCCGAGCTCGGGGTGGAAATGGTCGAGCTGCATACCGGCAGGCTTGCAAACGCATTTACGGAAAAGATCCAAAAGGAAGAACTGGAACAATTGCGAGCAGCTGCGCGCGCTGCATCAGAATCCCATATGCAGGTTAACGCCGGCCACGGCATCAATTACAAGAACATCGCACTGATCCACCAGATTCCATGTCTAAGCGAACTCAATATCGGTCACGCAATCGTATCGCGCGCGATGTGGATGGGCCTTGAAACCGCAGTGAAAGAAATGCTCGCCGCGATGGCGAATTATCCTGAATGAGGGCGCGAGGGTCCGGTAGAATTGTAGGGCAACCGTTCCCGTTGCCGTCGCAGGACCTGGCAGGCGGAGCGCCTGCCCAACCACCGTTGCGTTTGGCAGGATGCCAAACGCTGCACGCAAGATGCGTGCGCTCCCCAAACAAATGCGCGTGATCGGAATTGGTGTCGATTTGATTGAGTGCGCGCGTATTCAGCACTCGCTCGATCGTTTCGGAGAAAGATTTCTCCACCGCGTTTTTACGGAGGGCGAGATCGAGTATTCGATGTCGATGAAGTTTCCCTCGCGCCATCTGGCTGCGCGTTTCGCGGGCAAAGAGGCAGTGGCAAAAGCCTTCGGCACCGGGATAGGCAAAGCGATGGGCTGGCGCAACATTGATATCCGCAAAAAAGGAAGCGGCGAACCCTTTCTGGTTTTTTCAGGGCCTGCCGAAGCTTTTGCCACAGAACGGGGCGTCACTTCGGCGCTTATCACCCTCAGCCACACTGAAAATTACGCTGTCGCGTGCGTTGTCCTTGAGGCGTAATGCGCGAAGCGTGGTGACACGTTCCTCAACACATTCGAAGGAACAGAATTGAAAAAGGCCGCGTTTTCCGACAACTAAGACGTTCATGGAAAATTTTCGACAACTCATGGAAATCATTGGCACGGCTGTTGATGGCGTCGGGGTGTTCATCGTCGCTGCGGGCGCGCTTGTCGCGACCGCGCGTCTCCTGGTGCGGCGCGCGCACAACATCGGCAATTACTATTCGTCTTATCGCCAGGACATCGGCCGCGCGATTTTGTTGGGATTGGAATTTCTTATTGCAGGCGACATCATTCGGACCGTCGTTGTCGCGCCAACGATTCAAAACGTGCTTGTCCTTGGCTTAATTGTGCTCATCCGCACGTTCCTGAGTCTGTCGCTCCAATTGGAGATCGAAGGAAAGTTGCCGTGGCAGCGTGAAGACCCGCGGCCAGATTAAGTTGCACTCACTTCGGCCGACTAGAGGCCCCCGCGCGTTGCGTTCCGACAACTTGAAATTTGAAATCGCCACTCGTGACGTGTGTGTCGACGGATGTTACGCGCCAAATCACCCGGTAAGTGCGCGGTTTCAGATCAGGCGCGAGAGGGACATCGAGCAAAACGCCTTTGGCCGGATCTGAATGCGTATTTTTTTTGCTCACCTCCTTTCCAGTCTCGTCAAAGACCTTGATGCTGCTCAGAGCGAGTTGGATGGGCTCGCTAAACCAGATCCGGACTTCGGTTGGCGGTTTCTTGACCTTGCTTCCTACCCGCGGCTGCGCACGGACCAAAAATGCATGCGCATTGGCCCGCGTCGCTACTGCTAACAAGCCGAATAATACAACCGCAACAGAGATGAGTTGCTTTCGCATCCTTTTATTTCGAATCGAATAAAGGTCGGCCCAGGCTGTGTGGAAACAGATCGTCGAGATAGAAATGCAATTGAGCAATTACGCCGACCGATCTACCAGTTCGCTCATTGATTGGGACCACCGCTTCCACGCCAAATTGTGCGTACTTGCTCGACCAGATCACGCCAGGATTAATCGTGCCCGTGGTCTGGCCGCTCTGGCCGCGGTTCAGAGGTGTCTCAAACGAAAATTCCACAAGCGGGATGAACCGATCAAGAGGAGCGGGCAGTCCGACATCCTTTACCTGTTGTTGCAAGTAAATGAGTGAGTATTCCAATGCAAAACCGTATTGCATCACGTCTGGATGGCGCTCAATCTCTCCATCGCTCATTCGACTGCTGACACTGGTTGGAATCGTGACGCCGACCACACCAGTGACAGCAACGGGACGCAACAATGAAAGCGTGTCGGGCAAATCGCCCAGGCCTTTGCCAAAGAAAAATGCTGGCGTCCACGTGCTGAAACTCTCCGCGCCGACGCGATCTTGTCCTGTCCCGCCGATCTCCACTTCTGCGCCAAGTGAGAGAATCGCCTCGTGTTCGGCACTCGTGAAGAACTGATATTTTGCACCAAGCTCAAGGTTACCAAATCCGCTGACTTTGTTTCGTCGTTTGGATTCAAATCAATAAACTCTTCGCCGATTTCGATGCCGAGATTCGGTGTAATTCGTTTTGCGATGTCAGTTGTAATTGCTGTCTCCCATCCTTCTGGCGTTTTGATGGTAGAGACAGTAGGAAGCGATAATTCGTCGTTCACGAACGGGTCATCGGTCGAAAGCGTCGCTGGAAAGAACCGTGCACCGGCAAACCCGTGAGCACTGGCAGTATTGGCGAGTGCGACCGTAACAGCCACCGTCGTCAGAACCGCCGCACGATTGGAAAACTTCATCTCACACCATTGAAAAAACTTGTTGTGATCCCGAGTATGCGAATGGTCTTAATAGACGCAATCTGTGCAAGCCAGTTTCATCAAACGCCCTCCCATCCGCATTGCGTTGGTCGTAGTCGCTTTCACAGCTGCCGCCGCTGTGCTAATTGGCGCTCGGGTGCACGACACGGCCGGGCGCGAGCTGCGCGAGGCGATTCTTGCGGAACTTCAGCCGGTCGCCTTGAAGAACTGCACGTTGAAACGGTTCGGCAGCGCCAATGACGGCGGATACCTGATGTGCGAGAACTTGATTGAGCGGCTCGATGCAGGGTATTCGTACGGCGTAGGCACAAACGACGACTGGGGATGCGAAGTGTCGCGCCGATATCACGTTCCAGTGCATCAATACGACTGTTTTGATCGTACCCAGCCAATCTGCGACGGCGGCACGTTCGTGTTTCACAACGAATGCGTCGGCAATCAGGTGCGCTACAAAGGTTCACGTTTCTTCGACACTTTGGAAAACCAGATTAGCAAGAACGGCGACACCGGCCGACGTGTGATCATCAAGATGGATATCGAAGGCGGCGAATGGGAATCGCTTCTTGCAGCACCAGACGAACTGCTCGCGTCGATTCCGCAGCTCGGGATGGAAATGCACGGGTTCGACGACCCGAAGATTCTCGAAGTGCTCCGCAAGCTGAAGCGGAACTTCTATCTCGTGAACCTGCACTTTAACAATTGGTCGTGCACAAGGAAGGCGGCGCCGCTCCCGGCGTGGGCTTACCAGGTGCTCTGGGTCAACAAGCGCATTGGCATCGTGGACCCGGCCGCGCCGATTCCCGCGCGAATGAGTCCGCTGAATGCCCCCGACTCGCCGACCTGGCCCGATTGTCAGTTGCCCTCGCCAAGATAACAGGTCTGACGGTTCACGGCTGTGAACGGCTAACGGTAATGTCATCCAGCGAACAAACGAGCAAGCATCACAACGCTCATGATGAGAACAGCGGCAGCAAATAGTCGCTTTAAACCGGCCCCGGAAAAATACCGAGCGATGCGAACTGCGAATTGGAATCCGATGATGCCGCCGATCAGGAACAACGCCGTGTTTCCGAGCGGCAATCGTTGTCCTGCGAGAAAGTGTCCGATCGTAGCCGAAGCGCTCGCTAACGTGACGATCGTCCAGGAAGTAGCTACCGCGCGGTGTATTTCCAATCCCTGATAGGTGACAAGAACCGGAACGGCAATGAATCCACCGGATATGCCTAAAAAACCACCAAGCAAACCAATCACCGCACCAGCCGCGCCGGAACCAAACGCGGCAACTCCACGCGATCTCACAGCGTCTGCCGATTGGCTTGCTTGTTTCGCATTCGATTCACGCTGCAGTAGCATCCCGATGCTCATTGCGAGAACCACGAGCGCGAACAAGACGAGCAGAACAGTATGCGACAATTGTTTGTTTAACCAGGAGCCCAGCGGCGCGAAAAGCGCGCCCGAAATCCCGATCACGGTCGCGGCCCGCAAGTCGACTGTGCCGGCATGCAGCTTCTGAATGCTTCCGCTGAATCCAAGCAAAGTCATTGTCAACATCGACACACAAACTGCGGTGTGGACATCCAAGCCTCCGGCATACACCAGCAAGGGAACAGCAAGCACGGAACCCGTTCCAACCAGGCCGACTGACAAGCCAAGAACGCCGCCGAGCAGGAGAATGATCAGCAATGCTGCCGGCACGAAAGTAAAAATCCCCAGCTCACATCTCGCATCACTTCCGGCGAAGGCGGCGCAAAGTTAAATAGCGCTTCGGGTTTTTCTCAAAGTTCTCGTAGCACAATGGGCAGCAGATTGCCACCATTTCATCTTTTACCCGGAGGTGGGCAAAACCCTCGCCGTCTAAAACGGACTTCCCGCAAACGATACAATGCTTTTCCCAATCGATTTCCCAAGCCTCCGAATCCTCCATGCTCATAAAGATTGCTTCATCTCTTTGGCTTTCATTTTTCCTGTGAAGCGCCCGTTTGCCATGAGACCCGGTAAAGAACTGGCGCGGGGCCGAATAAAGGATGGCTACAGCGGATTGTGACGTGCGTTCCGGGTCGGACTGCCTCAACACTAGTGAAGCCACCGTTGCGCACGAACTTTGTCTCCCTTGGGTTCCAAGCGAGCACAGTTGGCTTCGATTCCCCTGCCAGCAAAATCGCTAGCGTTTGTCGATCTATTCGCTCGACGGTTCCTGACATCTCATGGTTCATTTGAGACGGAACTGCGTAAAGCCGCATGGGATCAGTGAGACCGAAACAGATTGCCGCGAACGTAACGGCAAGCGCAATAATAGGAGTCGATCTTACATTCGTCATCTTACGCCCTGTATCGATCGTTGGCGCTTAATGTTCTTGTGCAGAAATGCGAAAAGCCAGGCGCCCAGAACTCCAATCACATTCCAAATAAGGAGACCGGAAATAAGCGTGGCAAAAGTAATTACGTTCTCGCCCATGCTCACGTTCATGTGCAGTGCGTAATACATAAACCATGAACGCACGCCGGGCATAAGGGCTACACTGCCGAAACAAATGATATATACAAGCGTAACCCACGCGGCCACGACTTTGAGAAGATGTCTGGTGTCGATCATATACGATGTTTCCTCGTTCCGATAAACTTTGACAGTTATGCAACGGTTCACCTAAGCGCTCCTTGTCTAAAACTGTGCATTCTTTGTCTTTCGGCCTAAAAATCGAACGCCGGCCTCGACGCGCAGTCTTAGACGTGTTAGAAAGCAACTGATGTTAAGCAGGATTGCAGTTTCGCTTATACTGTTAGTCGCAATCGTTTTTGCGGAAAGTTCGGTGTCATCGACTTGCGCGTTGGCGAACACGCCGAGGCAGAAAACGTGTGCGTACCCCTGCTGTGCAACCAAGCCGTGCTGCGCGACATCTCAAAAGCGGGACACCGAATCGGTACCGCCGTTCACCACATCGACTTCTCTTCAAAAGAGTTTCGTCGCTTCGACTCCTACCGTTACAGATGTTCAGGTGGCGCCGCCCGCGATCGACAGGTCAAGCTTTCCTGTCGCCGACGTTCAGTGGCATTCGCCCGAAACACTCGCGCTTCTCTGTATTCGACTCATCTGACGAGAAGGATCTGACACTCGAGGTGTGCCTTTTTACCGGCACGTCACGCGTTCAACAGCTTTTCCAATCAGATGAAAACAATTTACCAATTACCTGTATTTTTAATCTTAAGTTCAATCGTACGAGCTGAACAAGCAGGGGACGACCCGCGTCTTTCCAATGGGCGTTTCTCGCAGAGCGAGTTGATCTCCATTGTACTGCGCGACAACCCAACGGTGAAGGCGTCGCGGGCAAAATGGGAAATGATGAAGGCGCGCGTTCCTCAGGCGCGGGCCTGGGAGGATTTGCGAGCAGGCGGAGATTTCCGGGTCGAGCGTTCGGTGAGTGTTCCACCAAACTCGTTCATGGACCAAACGGCAATGCTTGAACAGGAAGTCCCGATCTCCGGAAAAAATCTCAGCCGCGGACGCGCGGCGACGGCCGAGGCGAGGGCGGCATTTGAAGATTTCCGGCGGACGAAGCTGGACGCGATTATGCGCGCACGGTCCGCATACGCCCGACTGGCAAATGGATATGCTCAACTCGAAGTAAATCGCCGCAACAGTGATTTGCTCGATCAATTTGTCCAGATCAGCCGCAACCGATACGAAACCG
>DATFXC010000241.1:0-8290 GCA_035258625.1 Candidatus Udaeobacter sp.
CAAAATCAGATTGCTTGGCACTTCGAAAAGGCAGTAACCGAGAAAAAACACGCCGGAACCCAACCCAAACGCAGCCGAACTGAATCCGAGATCGGCATTCATCTGCAACGCCGCAAACCCGACGTTCACCCTATCGAGCCATGCCACGATGTAGAGGATGAACAGGAACGGGATTAACCGGAACGTGACTTTCCGCAACGTAACAGTCGCCATGTCGGCACATCTCCGCGAGGCCGAGGGAAACGGTTCTTCAGGAACACCCACCGCGACGCATCGTATCCGAAAAATGACGAAGCACGAATGAGGAATGACAAAAGAAGCCCGAATGAAAAATAATGGGCAATAAGCGCTTCGTCATTCGGATTTCGTCATTCCTTCGTCATTCGACATTCGAATTTCGTCATTTCGTATGACGACTTCCAATTTAATTTCCTGAAACGCCAACTGATCATGAATGAGCCCAAGTAACTCGAGCGCTCGCTTGTCGGGCATACGCGCGCAACGCAATTCGACGCGCGTTGGTTTACCGGCAAGTTCCGGATGCACTTCCGCCATTTCGCCATCGAGCAAGAATGAAGCGTAGGCGTTGAACCGCTCCTGCAACGAAAGCAGTTGATCATCCGAGCCATCCAACTCGTTAGGCTCATTCATTACGAGAACGACCTCGCCCGTTTTCGGGTCGTGCGCGATGACATCGATGACACCGACACGATTTTTGATGTCTGAGGTTTGAGGTTTGATGTCCATTCAACTGACTCGGTGGTGGACGTTCGACGTTCGGCGTTCGATGTTCAAACGCGAATGACCAACGATTTAACGGCCGAGGAGATTCGCGCATTGCTCAACTTGGAGCCGCACGCTACGTGCGGTTTCGTGCGCGTCACATTCATCAGTAACCAACGAATTGCGCCCGGCGGTCTCCCAGCACCGTTCCTTGATGGCCGGCCAGCGGGCTCTGCACTTTATTTTATGGTCACGCCGGATGCGTCCGTGCGACTCCATCGCATTCGCAACGACCAGCTTTATCACCGCTACCTGGGTGATCCCATTGAAGTTCTCATGCTACACGAAGACGGAACAAGCGAGCGCGTCGTAGTCGGTCCGGATCTGCGCGCCGGTCATTGCGTGCAGCTTTTGATCCCGGGTAATACGTTCCACACTGCACGCGTCATTGGACAACGGCGTTGGTTCCTCGGCGCCAGCACAGAATGGCCCGGCGTAGAGAAAGTCGACGTGGAAATCGGGGATGTTGAAGCGCTGGCAGCGAAATATCCAGACGTGGCCGACGATCTGCGGACGTTCCAGAAAGGTAGGGGCGATTGACCTCAATCGCCTACAGGCGAACTTTCACATCGCCGTGCCAAAAAGAAAACGCGCAGACCCATTGACGCTGCTCGGGAAGAGCGACGCGAAGTTACCATCCTCGCCGGCCGAGGCGCGCCTAGAGATTTTTCCAAATCCCGCTCCTCAACGCCATTACCGAATTCACTTCGAAACAGACGACTTTACTTCAGTTTGTCCGGTGACCGGCCAGCCCGACTTCGCCCGAATAGATATCGATTACGTGCCGGACCGTCTGTGCATCGAAAGCAAGTCACTAAAATTTTATCTTGCCTCATACCGGAACGAGCGCGCGTTCAACGAAGCGGTCACAAACCGTATCCTCGACGATTTCGTCAAGGCCTGCGCCCCACGCGAAGCCATCGTGACAGCGCAATTTTCCGCGCGCGGCG
The DNA here is from genome assembly GCA_035258625.1 of Candidatus Udaeobacter sp. Taxonomy (GTDB): domain Bacteria; phylum Verrucomicrobiota; class Verrucomicrobiia; order Chthoniobacterales; family UBA10450; genus Udaeobacter. Next base: position 1,734 of record DATFXC010000241.1, read on the forward strand.
GAATCGCGCTCACTGTTCGCGCCGAATACCCCGGCAAGAAAGCCGACCGCGATGAGGAGTAACTGTGGGGGAAGCCGCTGGCTACCCATGGGACGACAACATCGTCTCTTACAGAAATTGATGGTAGTGAAATGAAACCCGCCGTCGTCCTCTTAAGCGGCGGAATCGATTCGAGCACCACCCTCGCGATGGCAATCGCCGATGGTTACGAAGCCTACGCGCTTTCATTCGATTATGGCCAGCGTCACCAAGTCGAAACGGAAGCCGCTCGCCGTGTCGCTAATTCGTTAGGCACAAAGGAACATCGGATCGCAAAGATCGATCTTCGCGTCTTCGGCGGCTCGGCTCTCACTGATGAAATCTCCGTGCCGAAGCAGCGTTCGGAAACAGAAATCGCGCACGGCATTCCGGTCACATACGTGCCTGCGCGCAACACCATCTTCCTGGCGTACGCGCTTGCGTGGGCAGAAATCATTCCAGCCAGTGACATTTTCCTCGGCGTAAACGCAATCGACTACAGCGGCTACCCCGATTGCCGGCCGGAATTTATCGAAGCGTTCGAGAACCTGGCCAATGTTGGAACCAAAGCCGGTGTCGAAGGCGAACGCTTCCAGATTCACACCCCGTTGATCAAACTTTCCAAAGCCGACATCATTCGCAAAGCTGTCGCTCTAGGCGTCGATCTTTCGGTCACCCACAGTTGTTATGACCCATCGCCGAAAGGTCTCGCCTGCGGCGAATGCGATTCCTGTCTCCTGCGGCTGAAAGGTTTTCGCGAAGCCGGAATCAAAGATCCAATTCGCTACTCGAAAAAATGAAACGGTTTCTCAGGATTTTCGAACTTTCGAAGAACGAACGGCGCGTCGTACTCATCGTCATACTCATTTTGATCGCGATCGCATTTGTCGGATACGAACGCCGCGTTCATCATTCTCCCGTTGAGTCGGCGTTAATAACAGAACCGAACCCGTCTCCGACTGCTGTGGAAATGGTCGGCGATCAGTAGCCTTATGGCGCTGGCAGGCCCGGAATTCTGCCGTAGCCAACAAAGACCGGACTAATTTTGGCGTCGCCGCTTTTGGGTGGCGGCGGCATTTTGAAATCGAAAACGCTGACGCCCCAACGTTGTTTGCCGTCGTATGTGCGGCCGTCGCTCGATCCGATCATCACGCGTTTATTCGTTCGTTTTTCGCGGCCGAGATAAATCATGGTGTGCGTGATCGGCGGGTCGCGATCGATGTTGTAGGTGCCGCGCCAGAAGAGCAGGTCTCCTGGCTTAAGGTCCTCGAGCTCGAATGAATCCTCCTTGCGACTTAACACTGCGTTGAAATCTCCAGCCTTGCGCACCCAAATATATTGCTGGCTGGAATCGCGCGGCACATCGGGGAAACCGTTTTGCTTAAGGACATAGTAGATAAAGCCGGAACAATCCATTCCGCCGTTTTTCGGATCGGCAGAACCATAGGTGTAACCGAGATTTTCTTTTGTCAGCGCGAGCCCGGCGTCAAGGAATTGGCGAACTTTGGGCGGATAGCTGTCGTAATTCGCTATTTGATCAGGCGAGAGTGAGACGTTCGGCCACTCCTTCTTCCCCCGAGCCGGTTCGGGTGTTTCTTCTGGACTGGCAGGAGTTTCTGTCGCGGACGGTGATTCGGTTGGTGTCGGAGTCGGGGACGCTTTTTTGCGCTTGGATTTGCTCCTCGGAGTAGGCGTCGGAGACGGAGTCGGCGAAGCCTTCTTTCGCTTTGGCGAAGCGGTAGGTGACGGCGTAGGCGTCGGCTTCTTCGTCGAGTGTTTTCGATGTTTGCGCGACGGAGTAGGCGTTGGGCTCGGCGCGAGAATCTTTTTGATCTTTTGGCCTAACGATTCTTCGGCAGCAGACGCAGCATCAACGGCCCCGAACAAGATTACGAGAATCAGAAGCCATTTCATAATTCGACGCTGTAGTGTCCGCTGTCCTCAGCGGAGATTCGAGCGCAGTCATCCCGCCGGATGCGCTAAGGACAGCGCACGCTACAGCAGCTTATTAGCAATTACTGTGCGAGTTCCTGAAGAATGGCTTTATTGAGACGGATCCCACCTTCGAAATTTTCGAGAGGAAAATTTTCGTTAGGCGAGTGTGCGCGGCAATCGGGTAGCGCGAGTCCCATGAGCAGTGTTTCGATCCCGAGAATTTCTCGGAATTCCGAGACAATTGGGATGCTGCCGCCTTCGCGGATGAGAGCAGCATCACGGTTGAACGCTTTGCGCAAGGCGCGTTGTGCAGCTTCGCCCATCGCAGAGCGCGGATCTGTGAGATACCACGGCCCGGTATGACCCTTGGTAACCTCCATCGTGACACCTTTGGGCAGATTTTTTTCCAAATGCGTTTGCGCCAGTTCCAGAATTTCTTCGCCTCTCTGCTCCGGAACGAGACGGAACGTCAGTTTCGCAAACGCGTGGCTGGGGATCACCGTTTTTGTCCCCTGGCCCTGATACCCGCCGCCGATTCCGTTGATCTCAGCAGTCGGCCGCGCCCAGATGCGTTCCACTGAATTGTATCCGGCTTCCCCGAAAAGCTTAGGCACACCTGTCTCCTCGCGAATCAGTTTGTCACCGTCGACCGGAAGTTTGCGCCACGCTTCGCGCTCCCACTCCTCCAGCCGTTTGACCCGATCGTAAAATCCCGCAATCGCCACACGACCGTCGCGATCGTGAAGCGTCGCGAGCATTTGCGCGAGTGCCGTGATCGGGTTTGCGACGGCCCCGCCAAAAACGCCGGAGTGCAAATCCATTTTCGGACCAGTGATTTTGACTTCAAGCGACGTAACGCCGCGCAACCCGTAGCTCAGCGTCGGTATGCCGCGCGCGATCATCCCGGTGTCGGAAATAACTGCTACGTCGCACTTCAGTGCGTCGCGATTTTCACTGAGAAAAGGGGCGAGATTCCCACTTCCGATCTCCTCCTCGCCTTCAATCACCAAATGCAAATTCACAGGCAACTCACGATGCTCTTCGATCGTTTCCTGAATCCCGAGAATGTGCGACAAGATTTGGCCCTTGTTGTCCGTCGATCCCCGGGCAAACACGTAGCCGTTCTTCAAGACAGGCTCGAACGGCGGTGAATCCCAAAGTTCCAGCGGATCCGGCGGCTGCACATCGTAATGACCATAGATCAAAACTGTCGGATGCCCCGGCCGATGTTCATTTCGCGCCCAGACAATGGGATGCCGTTTCGTTGGAACAAGCTGCGTTTGCAGACCGATCCTGTTGAGCTTGTTCACCAGCCAGTTTGCACACTCGACCAACTTTTCCTTGTACTTATCGTCAGTCGAGACACTTGGAAAACGCAGGAATGAATAATACTCCTCGAGGTAATTGTCGCGCATGGCGAGAAGCTAATCGGTTTTTGCCGTTTGCCTACGCTTTCCGGCGAAACTCCCGACGCGCAAAATAGAGAACCGATGACAGTACAAGCACAATTCCGGTCACGAGGAATTCGCGAACCGTGGCGTGAGAGAGAATCCAAACGATGGCAAGGATCGCGAGCGCGGGCACAATTTTCATTCCAGGAAAATTAAAAGGCTGCCCGTCCGAGCGCACATCGCGTTGCACCAAAATCCAACAGGCTGCGCAGCAGAGCAGATACATCAACAAAACCGCGACATTCGAAAGGACCGCCAGCTTCTCGAATGTGCCGCTGATCGACAGCGCGAACGCGATCGCAGCGTAGGTAATAATCGCGACATCTGGTGATCGATACCGCGGGTGCACATGCGCGAAAAATTGCGGCAACGCGCCGTCGCGGCCGAAAGCAAAAATCATTCTCGGCGAACTCAGGATGTCGCTCGTCACAAATCCAAATGCGGAGATGCTCGCGCCGGCCAGGAGAACCATGCGGCCGAGATTGCCAAGGAATGTCGCGGCCGATTCAGCGAGCGGCGCCTCCGGGTGATTTGCGAGATCGGCACCGAGGGTGCCCTGTGCGACGAGTTGGATCATCAGGTAGATGATCGTGGTAGTCACCAGCGCCAAATATGCCGACCGCGGCACTGTGCGTGCCGGGTTTTTCACCTCCCCGCTTGGAATCAATGCCACCTCAATCCCGACGAAAGCGAAGATCAAAAGGATAACGGCATCGCCTAACGACTTGCTGCTCGGCCAACCGCTCCAGGCAAGATTCGGCACCTGAATAAAAAATATTCCTACGGAAATGAACAACAGCAGGGGCAGAAGCTTGGCGAGCGTGATCACGGTGACGGCACCGGCGCCCTGGCGAACGCCGCGAATGTTGATCAATACGAGGGAACCATAAACGGTGAGCATCACGATAATCCGCATCACGGGGGCACCGAGGAACGGCACCACCAGGGCGATGGAGTTTGCCAACACGTTCACGACGCCAGCAACCGCACCGAGTGCCGTGAGAAAATAGAGCATGCCGGCGAGAAATCCCACGTAGCGGCCAAACGCCACTTCGACATAGGCGTAAAGACCGCCGGTCAACGAAACGCGGCTGCCGGCGATGGCGAAGCAAGTGACGAACAAGACCATGGCAATCGCGCAACAAATAAATGCCAGTGGCGCCGCGGATCCCAGTCCCTTCGCCACTGTCGCTGGGATCACGAAAATTCCAGCACCGATTGTCGAGCTGACGATATTCGCCGTTAGAGCCGGAATTCCAATGCCGCGGACCAGTTGATGATCGACGCGCTCGGCTTGTTCCAGAGAGGCCGTCGATTGACTTCCCATCGGCGCATCCTTACTGATTGAGTTGTCCAACGCAAGAGTGCGAGCTAAGCTCCACGCCCCGGGGATTGGCTTTTTAAAATGGGCGGCAATTGCAGCTTGGGCCTGCTAATGGATATCTCAATGGGCGCGAGTCCCACAATATCCTGTGGTCGAGCCGCCCACCAACCCCTTCAAATTGTGTGATTTTCCACTTGTAACCCTAACAAGCCTGCTGTATTGAGCCTCCAAAGGCCCCTGGTTTGGCCCAAAATGCATTTACAATCGCTCGAGCTGTTCGGCTTCAAATCGTTTGCCGATAAAACCGTCTTCAATTTTCACGAGGGCGTCACCGCGATAGTTGGGCCGAACGGTTGCGGAAAATCCAATGTCTTGGACGCCGTGCGATGGGCGCTCGGCGAGCAATCCGCCAAATCACTCCGCGGCGATGAAATGGCGGATGTGATCTTTAACGGTGCCGAGACACGCAAGCCGGTTGGATTTGCGGAAGTTTCGTTGACCTTCACCGATTGCGCTGAAGAGCTCGGAATCGAGTGGCACGACGTCCGTGTGACGCGCCGCGTTTATCGGGACGGAAATTCCGAATACTTGCTGAACAAAACACCGTGCCGCCTTCGCGACATTCAAAGCCTTTTCGCCGACACCGGGATCGCACGCACTGCTTACTCCACGATGGAGCAAGGCAGAATCGACATGATTTTGAGCTCCCGTCCCGAAGATCGACGCGCGGTTTTCGAAGAAGCAGCCGGGATCACGAGATATAAAACGCAAAAACGCGAGGCGCTCCGCAAGCTCGAGGCAACGGAAGCGAACCTGTTGCGCATCGGGGACGTGATCAAGGAAGTCAAACGCCAGATCGGGTCGCTTCAGCGGCAGGCGGGGAAAGCGCGCCGGTATCAGGCGCTGCACGCAGATCTCCGCGTACTTGAGACGCATCACGCGCGCAAACAACTCGATTCACTCGAAGGCGATCTCGATACCTGCCGCCGCGAGATCGAGCGCCTCACCGCATCCGAGCAGGCCACGCGCACCAAGACAGACAGCAGCGAAACTGCCCTGTCCGAGGAACGCCGTTCACTGGACAAGATCGATGCCGAGATCGCCGATTCACGCGCGGAAGCGCAGCGACTGGACAGCGAAATCGCTGCGCACCGCAGCCGTATCGCGTTCAACAATCAGCGCGCGCAGGAACTGGCCGAGCTTATCGATCGCGCACGGAGCGACATCGCTGAAGCTGAAAAGAAACGCAAACAGCACGCGGCTAAGATCGAACACACCAACAGCTCGATCGCGGAAATCGAGCGGCAGTTGAAAGAAAGCGAAGCCGAGCTATTCGATCTGTCCGCTCTGGCCGCGGAAATCCAAAAACATCGAACCGAGCGCGGTGCGCGCTTCCAACAGTTGCAAGTCGCGTTGTCGAGAGCCGAGACCCGGGTCTCCGCTCTCGATGACGAACTTTCTGGAACGAAAGCGCGCCGTGAATTGACTGCTGCACAGATCAAACAACTCGCCACAGAGATTGAAACGTCGGCCGAAGCATGTGGAAAACTCGCCGGGCAGATCGCTGTGTCGCTGAAAGGGAACCGGCGCCAGGCAATCGACGTTGAGGCCAGCCTGAGGGAAAAAGAAAAATTGCTCTCCGAAGCGGAACAGGATCTTGCCAAGATTGAACGCACTCTCACCGAAAAGCGATCACGCTTGGATGTGTTGGGTCAGCTGAACGAGGAGGGCGAGGGCCTCGCCGAAGGTTCACAGGCCGTGCTCAAAGGCGTAGACGGTCCAGAAAAACTCCGCAATGCGGTTGCCGGTTCACTCGTCGCGAAACTCGA